>CAZLTR010000094.1:0-12328 GCA_964562415.1 uncultured Hyunsoonleella sp.
TGCTTTATCTGTAGAAACAAATACAAACTTTTTAACATTATAACGTGATGCTGTGTCTGCTAAAAGTTTGGTTCCATTTACATTAATCTTTATAGCTTCATAAGGCGACGATTCCATTAAGGGTACATGTTTATATGCTGCTGCATGAAACACCATGGTTGGCTCGTATTTTTGAAAAATGTTGTCTATTCGTAAACCATCTCTAATATCTGCAACTATAGCTGTAAAGTTAAATTTCCCATTTCGCTTTAATTCTTGCTCTACGTCATATAAAGGAGATTCGGCTTGATCTATTAAAATTAACTTTTTTACATCATAATTCGCCAATTGTTTTGTCAACTCGCTCCCTATAGAACCCGCTGCACCAGTTACAATTATTGTTTCCCCATTAAATTCGTTCAATAAATTAGGATTATCGATCTCAATTTGAGGTCTTCCTAATAAATCCTCTACTTGGAATTGTTTGATCTGACTCGTATTTAACTCACCGTTGATCCACTTTTCAATAGGCGGTACTTTTTTAATGGCAACATCAAGATCAATAAAACCGTCAACCATTTTAATAAGCCTATTAGGATCTATAGTTTGACAAGCCACAACGATTTCATCAATAAAATTAGATTTTATAAATTCTTCATCAATTTTAGAGTATCTAATAATAGGAACTCTATTAATAAACTTTCCTTTTTTCTTAGCGTCATCATCTATAAAACTAACAATATTATACTGTGTAGAAGTATTGTTTAACAAAGCATTATATGTAATCATTCCTGACTCCCCTGCCCCATAAATTAAAATATTTTTGGACGCATTCAATTTGCATTTCAAATAGTTGTATGAAAATTTAAAGACTAATCTTGCACCACTTAATGCTACAAAACACAATAAAGAGTGAATCGCAATTATAGAACTTGGAATTGTGTAGCTAGGCAGTAAATTTACAGACTTATTTAATAAAACAACTACTATAGAAATAATAGTCATAAGCGACACAGACTTAAAAACATTTACAACATCTGTAAATCCCGTATGTCGTATCACACTTTTAAATGATCCAAAAATTAAAAAACTAAAAGTAGCAATCACTAATAACAGTGGCAGTTGCACGATGAGTTGATTAACATCAAAATTTAAAGTAAAACTAAATCTCACAATGTAGGCCATTAAAAATGTAAATATGACCAAGGCTAGATCGATGGCTAAAACTAACCATTTAGACGCATACTTCTGCGAATAGTACGTAAAGTAATTTTTAATCATTTTAAATGAGGGTATTAGCAATTATATTAATTATTCGTTTAAGATCGTTTTCTGTTAAATTAGAACCACTAGGTAAACAAAGTCCTTTTTCAAAGAGCATTTCGGATACACCATTGGTATAATGAGTTTGATTTTTAAAAACAGGTTGCATATGCATGGGTTTCCAAAGCGGTCGAGACTCAATATCGTCCTCTAGTAAAGCCAAACGTATAGCTTCTCGTGTTTCATAAGAATCTGTAAGTATACATGTTAACCATCTATTAGAGAAAAAACCATTTGGTTCTTCTAAAAATGTTATAGTTTCATACTTAGCTAAATTTGCTTTATAAAAATTATAATTCTTTCTACGCAATTCTACATGAGCATCTAATACTTGCATTTGACCTCTTCCTATACCTGCCAGAATGTTACTCATTCTATAGTTATAACCTACTTTAGTATGCTCATAGTGAGGTGCATCATCTCTGGATTGAGTTGCTAAGAATATAGCTTCTGCTTTCGTAGATTGATCTGGTGCTATAAGCGCACCACCACCAGAAGTGGTAATAATTTTATTTCCATTAAAAGATAGAATCCCTATATTAGAAAGCGTTCCACAAGGTGTATCAAAATAAAAACTACCAAAAGCTTCTGCACTATCCTCAACTACAGGAATCCCATACTTTTCAGAAATTGCATTGATTTCTTTTGCTTTATAAGGCATACCATATAAATGAACAGCTACAATAGCTTTAGGCTTTTTATGGTTTTCTATTCGGTCTTTTATGGCGATTTCCAGTAATTCTGGAGACATATTCCATGTTTCGACTTCACTATCTATAAAAATTGGATTGGCGCCTAAATACGTTATAGGATTAGCAGATGCCGAGAATGTAAAACTTTGGCACAACACATCGTCTCCATTAGAAACCCCTAATATTTTAAGAGCTAAATGTATTGCTGCTGTACCCGAACTAAGAGCGGCAACATGTTTGTTTTGCCCTAGATATGATTGTATATCAGACTCAAAACCATTTACATTAGGTCCCAAAGGTGCTATCCAATTGGTATCAAAAGCTTCTTTAACAAAACTTTGTTCCTTACCTCCCATGTGAGGTGACGATAAATATATTTTTGTTTTAGTCAACATATTCAAAATAGCTTTATACTATCGTTCGTGTTAAATATTATAATGTTGCTAATGGAATCCCTCATCTTTTGAAGAAAAACAAAATCAACCATTAATTTCAATTAGCTTTAATTTAAATGTTCTTCAATGCAACTACATAACACTGTTAATCAGAGGGATAATTAGACCTTGTTATGTTGTAACTCAAACATTTTAAATTAATTTGGCTATTAATCAATTTAATCCTGTTATAAATCGCCGTAAAAATAGTAATTGTTTCAAATAAACAACCTTTATAAAGCTTTATTTCGCCAAAAGAATCATTAATTTCGGTTAAATACATTAAAGTTTTTTTCAACCAATAAATAAGTATCTCATCGACAAATGAATACAGAAAATTTAGTTTTTAACGCTCTTGACATTTAACATAAAGCAACCCACCCTTATAAATTGACCTTTTAAAAGATGAAAATGAATTTCATCGTAAAAAGAGATATGTTGATATAGTTTTAGTAGGTCATTAGGTTTTTTTTTTAATATTTGTTCCGGATTAAATGCCCCACTAATAATAAAACCAAATCTTAATGACAGAAGCGCAACATAGTTTACTTAAAGGACGAACTACACTAATAACTGGAGGTGCTGGTTTTATTGGCTCTAACTTATGTGAATCGCTATTAGATTATGATGTAAATGTGATTTGTTTTGATAACTTTTCTACAGGTTTTAGAAAAAATATTTCACATTTATTACAATCTCCCAATTTTACCTTAATAGAAGGTGATATTAGAAATCTTGAAGATTGCCAATCCATTTTTAAGCATAAAAAAATAGACTATGTATTACATCAAGCAGCTTTAGGTTCTGTTCCTAGGTCTATAAACGATCCTATTACAAGTAACGCTGTTAATATTTCTGGATTTTTAAATATGCTTGTGGCTTCCAAAGATGCTGGCGTTAAGCGATTCATTTATGCTGCAAGTTCTTCTACATATGGCGATCATGAGGCTTTACCTAAAGTAGAGAATGTCATTGGATCTCCCTTGTCTCCATATGCGATCACTAAATATGTCAATGAATTGTATGCTGATGTTTTTCATAAAACCTATGGCTTAGATACTATAGGGTTACGCTATTTTAATGTATTTGGCAAACGTCAAGCCCCTAACGGTGCTTATGCTGCTGTGATTCCAAAATTTGTACAGCATTTTTTAAAACACGAGTCGCCATTTATTAATGGAGATGGCAGCTACTCTAGAGATTTTACTTATATAGAAAATGTCATACAAATGAATATAAATGCTATGACTATTAGCGATAAAACTGCTCTAAACACAGTATATAACGTTGCCTTTGGTGAAAGAACGTCTTTATTAGAGCTCGCTGAATTGTTAAAGTTATATTTGTCAAAATATGATCCTAAAATTAAAAACGTTGAAATTAAATACAGGGCAAAAAGAGCTGGAGACATTCCTCACTCTTTGGCTTCTATAGATAAAGCTAAAAAATATTTAAATTATAAACCAAAACACAATATTGATGAAGGCTTAAAATTAGCTGTAGATTGGTATTGGAAAAATTATAAAGAACAAAAATAATTATGATAATAAAAAACATATGTTGCATTGGCGCTGGCTATGTTGGAGGTCCAACTATGGCCGTAATAGCTAAAAATAACCCAGACATAAACGTTACTATAGTAGATATTAATGCTGAACGTATTGCTGCGTGGAATTCAGAAGATTTGAATAATTTACCAATATACGAACCAGGATTGTCTGATATAGTTGCAGAAACAAGAGGGAAAAATCTATTTTTTTCAACAGAAATAGATAAAGCCATAGAAACCTCTGAAATGATTTTCATATCTGTAAATACGCCTACCAAAACATATGGTAAAGGTAAAGGAATGGCTGCAGATTTAAAATATATAGAATTATGCGCAAGAAATATTGCTGAAGTTGCAAAAACAGATAAAATTGTAGTTGAAAAATCTACACTTCCCGTAAGAACAGCTGAAGCCATAAAAAGTATTCTACACAATACTGGAAATGGTGTAAACTTTCATATTCTATCTAATCCAGAATTCTTGGCCGAGGGTACTGCAATTGATGACCTTTTAGCCCCAGACCGTGTACTCATTGGTGGTGCAAACGAAGATGCAATAACACATTTAGCTAACGTCTATGCATCTTGGGTACCCGAATCTAAAATATTGCGTACCAATTTATGGTCTTCAGAATTATCTAAACTTACTGCTAACGCTTTCTTAGCACAACGTGTATCCTCTATAAATGCTATATCTGAACTTTGCGAACATACAGAAGCTAATGTTAATGAAGTCGCCAAAGCTATTGGTATGGATTCCAGAATTGGTTCTAAATTTTTGAAAGCGTCTATTGGTTTTGGAGGGTCTTGTTTTCAAAAAGATATTTTAAATTTAGTATACATCGCTAAATCTTATAATTTAACAGAAGTTGCAGACTATTGGGAACAGGTTATTATTATGAACGACCATCAGAAAAGACGCTTTTCTGATCGACTTATTAAAACCTTATATAACACTGTTTCTGGCAAAAAAATAGCCATGTTAGGATGGGCTTTTAAAAAAGACACCAACGATACGAGAGAATCTGCTGCAATTTATGTCGCAGATCATTTACTAAATGAACAAGCACAATTAGCAGCATACGATCCTAAGGTTTCTAAACTCAAAATGCAATCTGATTTAAACTATCTCAATACACGTTCTGAGTCTGAAAATGAAAAAGGATTAGAAACTACTAACACGGCTTATGAAGCTTTAAAAGATGCTCATGCTGTCGCTATAATGACAGAGTGGGATGAATTTAAAGACTATGATTGGAATGCTATATATAAAGACATGAAAAAACCTGCTTTTATTTTTGATGGAAGAAATATTCTTGACAAAAATGAAATGACTGCTATTGGTTTTGAATATTACGCTATAGGTCAATAATCATGAGCACTATTAAAATAGCTATTATAGGACTGGGGTATGTAGGATTACCTTTAGCAAGACTATTTGCAACCAAATACCCAGTGGTAGGATTCGATATCAACCAGCAAAGAATCGATGCCTTAAAAAAAGGCATCGATGACACTTTAGAAGTTGATAAGGCTTCCTTAAAAGCTGTTTTAAAGACAGATAATACAATTAAGAACGGGCTGTTTTGTACCGATGCTATTACTGCCATATCCGATTGTAACTATTATATCATAACTGTTCCCACACCTATTGACAAAAATAACAACCCAAACCTTACGCCTTTATATAAGTCTAGTGAAACTGTAGGGCGTGTTTTAAGCAAAAATGATATTGTTATATATGAATCCACCGTTTATCCTGGTGCTACTGAAGAAGAGTGTATTCCTGTATTAGAACGGGTAAGTGGATTAACCTTTAATGTCGACTTTTATGCAGGTTACTCACCAGAACGTATCAATCCAGGAGACAAACTTCATACCGTAGATAAGATATTAAAAGTAACCTCTGGCTCCACCCCAAGTGTAGGTATAAAAGTAAACGAACTCTACAATAGTGTCATCACTGCTGGTACGTATTTAGCACAAAGTATAAAAGTAGCCGAAGCCGCGAAGGTGATAGAAAACTCTCAAAGGGATATTAACATCGCTTTTGTAAATGAACTTTTAAAAATATTCAATATCTTAAACATAGATACACATGCGGTTTTAGAAGCAGCTAGCACAAAATGGAATTTTTTACCCTTTAAACCTGGACTCGTTGGAGGGCATTGTATAGGAGTAGATCCATACTATCTTGCTCAAAAAGCTCAAGAAGTAGGATACCATCCTGAAATTATTTTAGCTGGACGTCGTGTTAATGATGGAATGGGATCTTATATTGCTTCACAGTTAATTAAACGCATGATAAAAAGTAATATTAAAGTGAATAATGCCAAAATTTTAGTTTTAGGCTTTACTTTTAAAGAAAACTGTCCAGATATTAGAAATACCAAAGTTATTAATGTTATAGAAGAATTAAAAAGTTATGGAACAGACGTAAGTGTTTATGACCCTTGGGCTAATACTTTAGAGATTAAAAAAAAATATCATATTAATGCTCTTAATGAATTCCCAAAAACTAAATTTGATGCCATTCTTCTCGCTGTAGCACATAATGACTTTTTAGAATTAAATTTAAACGCTTCTCTTAATACGAATGGTTTAATCTATGATTTTAAAGGCGTTAATCTTCCTAATTCTTAAACAAAACTAATGAACCAATTAAAAACAGGCGCTGTACTCTCTTATGTAACTATATTCCTTACCAATATAGTGGGGCTTGCGCTTACTCCATTTATAATTCGGTCTTTAGGACAATCTGAATATGGTCTATATATCCTATTAGGCTCTTTAGTCGGGTACATTTCTCTATTAGATTTTGGTTTGGCCAATACTATAGTTCGATTTGTAGCAAAGTACAGAGCTAACAATGATAAAGAAGGGGAACAAAATTTTTTAGCCACCATTCTTATCATATACATTGCAATTTCTGTATTAGTAGTGGCTACAGGCTGTATTTTCTATTCTAATCTAGAAACTATTTTCGATAAGTCTTTAGAAAGCGATGAGCTTGAAAAAGCAAAAACACTTATGCTTTTGCTTATTTTTAACATGACTATTGTTTTACCTGGAGGTACTTTTGCTGGTATTTGTACAGGTTATGAAAAATTTATATTTCCCAGGTTTGTAAATATTATACGGTATATACTAAGATCTGTCGTCGTTGTTGTTGCGCTACTTTATGGAGGCAAAGCCATTTCGATAGTTGCTATTGATACTATATTAAACTTAGTTATCATATTGATAAATATGTACTATGTATTTTATGTGCTTAAGGTAAAAATTAAACTTAAAAAAATAGATAAGGCTTTAATTAAAACCATTTTTAGCTATTCCATGTGGATTTTTGTTTTCGCCATGATTGGAGAATTGTTCTGGAAGTCTGGCCAAATGATTCTAGGAATTACTATAAGCACAGAAGCTGTTGCGGTTTTTGCTGTTGCTATTACACTAAGTAGTTATTTTGGAGCATTTGCTGGTGCTATAAATAGTGTGTTTCTTCCTAGAGCAACCAATATGCTAGAAAATAGAAGCAATCGCAAGGAACTCACCGCATTTTTTGTTAAAATTGGAAGAATTCTCACCTTCTTATTACTATATATATGGGGTGCTTTTATACTTTTTGGCAAACATTTTATAGTACTTTGGGTTGGAGATGCCTACAGTGATGCTTATTTAATGTCTGCAATAATGATGACAGCATACATTTTACCTTTAGTCCAAAACTTCGCCAATTCGTTAATAGAAGCGTCTGGACAATTCAAATTTAAAGTAAAAGTGTACTTTACATGCATTTCTACAGGAATTATTTTGGGTGCTATCTTAGTACCCCGTTATGGATATTGGGCCATTACATTAAGTTACTCCTTCTTTTGGATTATCTCTCAAATAATTATGAACTGGTACTATGAAAAGACACTAAACTTAGATATTCTATATTTTTTTAAAAACACCTTTGGCAAGATCTTTTTATTTCTTTTCATAGCAATGGGTATTGGGTATTTAACCAACTTATATATAGAAGGCGACACGTGGATCTCTTTTATTTTAAAATCTTTAGTGTATTCTCTGTCCTATATCTCTTTATTAGTTCTTTTTGTTTTAGACCCATCGGAAAAACAATTATTACATAAATTTAAACGATAAACTACCAATTTTACGCATTATGTTACACAAAATTAGAACTATCCTATGGCGCATTTTAGGTGTAGATTATAAGCAAGCTTTAAGAATCCACAATTATGTCTTTCTTAAAAATGACCCTTATACTACTAAAGGTATAGGGACTTATGATAATGAAGCCTTAGTTTTTCGTTGGACAAAAGCACCGCTTTCCATAGGCAAATATTGTAGTATTGCAAATAATGTTAGATTTATTATTGACGAAGCATTTCATAACAATTCTAAAATAACGGCTTACCCTTTGGTTAATAATTTAATTAAAGATGATACTTCTAAAGCAAATTTTTCTTTTAAACAAAAAGAAGGCATTAGCATAGGTAATGACGTTTGGATAGGTATGAATGCTTTAATCATGCCTGGTGTAACCGTTGGCAATGGTGTTACAATTGCAGCTAACAGTGTGGTTACAAAAGACATCCCCGATTACTGTGTAGCAGCAGGAGTCCCTGCAAAAATTATAAAGCACAAACATAGCGATCATCAAATAAACGCTTTAAACACTATAGCATGGTGGGACTGGGAACAATCAAAAATAAAAACTGAAATTAATGCTTTTTACGAATTAGACACCGATGCATTTATTTCAAAATATTCTAAATCGTAACTTATGAAAATATTATACTGTATAGGGTCTTTAGCGCAAACAGGAGGTACCGAAAAAGTTCTAGCAAACAAAGCCAATTATTTTTCAGAAAAATTGGGATGGGACATACACATTCTTATTAACGATCAAAAAGATAAGCCTTACGCATATACTTATAATAAGGCCATTAAAATACATGATATGAAAATATCATCCTATTTAAGCGCTCCTATTATCCCCTATTTTTCATATAAGCGCCTTCAATCTAAAGCCTCTAAATTATTTGAAGCTAAAATTAAATCAATCAATCCAGATGTTATTGTAGTAACGCAACATGGTATTGAGGATTTTATCATACCTAAATTAAAATTAAATATTCCAACAGTTAGAGAATTTCACTTTGCAAAAAAAGCAATATGGGAAACGGCTAAATTAATACCAAATGCATTAAATAGACAACTCTTCATTTTTAAGAAAAAACGCATTTTGAGAAAAATGAATGGTTATGATCATATCGTTTTGTTGACAAAAAGTGACCAAGATTATGGTAATTATGGCACCAAAACAACAGTTATTCCTAACATGTTAGACATTTCTATTGATGATCTAAAAGAAAATAAAGACACCAGTACAAGCCCAAAAAGAGTGATCTCTGTTGGTAGCATGCATGATATGCGTAAAGGTTTTGACATTCAAATTGATTTATGGAAAAAAATAGCTGTTAAACACCCAGATTGGATCTTAGATATATATGGTGATGGCGTAGAAAGAAGTAATCTTCAAAAAATGGTTGATGCTTCAAATTTAACAGGTAAGGTTATTTTACATGGCAATACCAATGCTATTATGTCTAAATATAAAGCTTCTTCTTTTTTTCTTATGACCTCTATAGCCGAAGGTTTACCAATGGTTATTATAGAAGCCATGTCTTGCGGCCTTCCTTGTGTTGCTTTTGACTGCCCAGAAGGGCCACGAGATATTATTACAAATTCAAAAGATGGATTTGTAATAGAAAATAGAGATACGGAAGTACTTTTTAATAAAGTAGACGAACTCATTACTAATCCTGAAATGCTAAAGACTTTTAGTAACAATGCTGCTAAAGCAAGTAAATTGTACAGTATTGAAAACATTTCAGAGATTTGGATTGACTTTTTTAATAAAATAAAAAAATAAGGTTTTGAAAAGACGGGTTTTAAAGTTCTTATCTAAAATAATAGCTAAGTTTTATTGGGGCTATTTAAAATATGATATTGATGATCTCATCATCAATGCACAAAAAGCCAAATTTAAAACACTTGGTACTAATGTTATATTTAAAGCAGGAGGTACTATTTATCACCCAGAAAATATTTCTATAGGTAACCATGTAAGGGTTGGTGATAATTGTTTTATTATGGCTATTGGAGGCGTAGAAATTGGAGACGGCACCATAATTAGTAGAAACGTATGTTTGCATTCTGGCAACCATTCGTACACATCTACAACAATGTTACCCTACGATACCAACTACGATAAAAAAAAGATCGTTATAGGTAAAGGAGTATGGATTGGCCAAAATGTAAATATTTTACCTGGAGTACAGATAGGTGATGGCGCAATTATTGGTATGGGCACTACGGTTTCTAAAAATGTAAATGCTAAAGAAATTGTTGTAGGTAAAGGCCAACGTGTTTTAGGAGAGCGAGACTTTGATGCCATGAACACTGTAATACAAAACGAATCCTATTTTGCTAAACATCATCCCAAATTATAATGCTTGTATCTGTTATCATACCAACATATAAGAGAAGTGAACGGTTACTCACAGCTATTGATAGTGTTTTAAAACAAACCTATTCTAAAATTGAAATTATTGTTGTCGATGACAATAATGATGCCGATGATTATAGAATCGCAACAGAAGACAAACTGCAACAGCATATAAAGAATAACAGCATAACCTATATTAAACACACGTCTAACCTTGGTGGATGCCAAGCAAGAAATACAGGTGCTAAACATGCTAACGGTTTTTATCTTGCGTTTTTAGATGATGACGATTTTTACGAAAACAATAAAATTGAAACCCAAGTTAATTACTTAAAATCAAATCCTAACCTAGACGCATGTATCTGTTCGATGTTTAGAATTGATGATACGGGCCAGCAAATTCAATCTAGACAAAATATAGCTAGAGGTAACACTCTTAAAGGGGCTATTATAGATGGTAATTTATTTACTTCTATGTTGTTAATTAAAAAAAGTGTGTTTGATGTATTGGAAGGGTTTTCAGAAATCCCGAGGTTTCAAGACAAATTTTTTCACTACAAATTTTTAAAACAAAACTATAAGATTGGTATTATAGAAGAACAACTTCTCACTTTAGTAGACCATGATGACGTAAGAATCTCATTAGCTTCCAAAGAAAAAATTGTGAAAGCTTTAGACATATTACATAATTTTGAAAAAGAGAACAAAGGTATTTTTAATGCTTCAGAATGGTATAAAATACAATCTAATTACCACACTATAAAGGCCTATACCCTATCACAGGGCAATAGTAAGGATAAAAAAGAAGCTTTAAAATGCATCAAAAAAGCCTTCATGCACTCTAACGATAAACTCAATTTATTAAAATTGGGAATCAAAATATTTACCACAAAACGCTAACCCATTTTGAAACTTTTATACATTACGAATCAAGTATGCGGCCCTGGAGGTTTAGAACGTGTATTATCTATCAAGGCAAGTGCTTTAGCAGAAAAATTAGACTATGAAGTCCATATTTTAACGCTAAATCAAAACGATGAAGCCCTCTTTTATAATTTTAGTGATAACATTATATTTCATGATATTACAGCCTTAGGCAACCCTCTAAGTGCTTTTTTAGCCTATAGATCTGGTATAAAAGCATATATTAAAGCGGTTAATCCCGATGTTGTTGTGGTTTGCGATGATGGTTTAAAGGGGCTTTTACTCCCAGTACTTATAAATAAGCCTTGTAAAATGGTTTACGAGCGTCATGTCTCGAAGACTATAGAAATTAAAACAGAGCAAACTTCTTTTATCAATAAACTAAAAACCAAAGTCATTTTTAAACTCATGGATTATGGTGCTGCAAAATATGATAAATTTATAGTACTTACTGTTGGGAATAAAAACGAATGGAATTTAAAAAACATAGACGTTATTCCTAATCCGTTATCCTTTTTCCCAGACGACAATAGCACTTTAAAAAATAAAAATGTTATCGCTGTTGGGAAACAAAGTTTTCAAAAAGGCTATGATAGATTATTGCAAGTTTGGGAAAAAATTAGTCCAAAATTCCCCGAATGGCACCTAAATATATTTGGAAAAATTGACAAGACTCAAAAGTTAGATGATTTGGCCCTTCAATTAGGAGTTTCAAATACAGTTACATTTTATCCGCCAACAAAACATATTGCTCAAAAATATAAAGAGGCTTCTATCTACACCCTTAGTTCTAGGTTTGAAGGCTTTGGTATGGTGCTAACAGAAGCAATGTCTTATGCCGTACCATGTGTGGCTTTTAATTGTCCCTACGGCCCGTCTGATATTATAGCGCATGGGGAAGATGGCTATTT
>CAZLTR010000095.1:0-5362 GCA_964562415.1 uncultured Hyunsoonleella sp.
GGTTAAATTTCAACTCATTTTCGGTTAAAAACAAAACGTCAAGATGAGTTCATTATAAGTATTAAATAGATTATAGGCGTGACATGTTAAAAAATCATTATTGAAATCAAAAAGAATTACATTTTAGAGCACCATCAAGAGGTGTTATTTGAGGCTAATGTATATATGTGCGTGGATCGAAGATTAAATAAATATGAAGTCTTAATTTATTTAGGCGTTGCTTTTAATGCTTTATACATTTCAGGTGTGTCTATATCCTCAGTCTCAAAATCAGGTCGAAGTCGTGTCACAAAAGCACTGTATTTTTTAACAATTGGCTTGGCGCCATGATCATCTTTTAAATGGCCTAATGCATCAAAATAGACCTTATCAAATACCACAGGTACGCCTTGTTTTTTATCTCCGTATGCTGTCGCGATAATTTGTGCCGTACGAGGCTTAAAAATAGCACACATGCGTTTTAAAAACGCAGGGGTTACCAAGGGCTGATCTGCTAATGTTATAAGCACTGCATCATAGTGTCGTTTAGAAGCTGCGACATAACGCACCCCATGTGCTATGGATGCACCTATACCTAATGCCCATTGAGGGTTATTTAAACAAATAACGGGCGCATCTTTTATATGCTGTTGTATTCGCACATAATGCGCTCCAAGAACTACAATCGTGGTGCAAAAACCAGCCTGTTTTGATGTAGAAATGGCATGTCGCAGCAAAGATGAGTCTCCCCATTTTAATAACTGTTTAGGACTTCCCATTCGAGAAGATGCCCCTGCAGCAAGAATTATATTCGCAATTTGTGCTTTAGATTTCAAATGGTATTGCTTTTCAAATGGATAGCCCCTTTCTTTTGACGCAGTGACAGCGACTGGCGTCCTCGAGTCACTGCCAAAATTTCGGCACAGATGGATAAGGCAATTTCTTGAGGGCTTTCTGAGCCAATATCTAAACCTGCTGGCCCGTGAATCGTCTCTAAAAACGCCTCTGATACGTCTGGACAATACTCTATAAGCTGTGTCAAAATAGCCTCTCGGCGTTTCGCTGGCCCTAAAACACCAACATAAGAGACATTTACAGCATGTAAAGCCACCAAATACCGAAGATCGTATGCAAAATTATGTGTCATTAAAACAATGGCCGTTTGTGCGTCGATAGTCCCTAAATCAACTTGCTCTGGTGTCGTCGTTAAGAAGGTAGTTACCCCTGGAAAATTGACACTAGATTTAGCTTCAGAAGCCCCTGCTAGAACTGTAACTTCCCACCCTGTAGCCGCTGCAAATTGGCACAACTGTACGGCATCGTGTTCTGCTCCAACAATCACCAATTTAAAACAAGGGACCAAGGTTTGCTCGAATACTGCTACTGTCGTAGCACTAGCGTCACGCTCTGAAATGGAATAGACATTCTCGTTAAGTACGACTTGAGACCCTAAACCTTCAAACAGGCCTTCTTTTTTTTGATAATAAGATCTTAACGTTACGCTGCTACGCGTTCGCAAACATTCTGAAAATGCCCTTTTAAAAGCTGCACTAAGATGTACCACTTCTAAAAGAATGTATAACACGCCTTCACAGCCCAAACGGTAGCGTCCGTCGTAAGTCATCATCTTAGAACGCCCTGTTTTTATAACAGATTGTGCTTGCAATACAACCTCTTTCTCCACACAACCCCCGCTTACAGCCCCCACACGCTTACCACTTTCTAAAATTAACATGCGTACGCCTGGTCGCCTATAAGATGAACCATCGAGTGCTACAACAGAAGCCAAAACAGCTTTTACCCCTCTAGCTTCTGCAGCTATAGCCTCTTCGATAATCTGTTTTAATTCGTGCATCATAATCCGCAACTGTTTTTAAAGCTAGTCAGCCTTATATTTAGCCCACTACACGCGTGTCTAAATTCATATTATGCAAATAAGGTTGTTTACTAAGCCGTTGGCCTGTCGCTTTATAAATGGCATTGGCTACCGCCGCACCTATTGGTGGCAAGGTAGGTTCACCCAAACCTGTAGGATCTAAATCGCTTTCTATAAAATACACATCTACTTGTGGCGTTTGCCCCATTCTAATCAATTGAAACGCATTAAAATTAGTAGCACTTGGCACACCATCTTTAAAACTAAAGTCGCCATACATGGCATGCCCTATACCATCTAAAATTCCGCCTCTTATTTGGTGCTTGGCACCTAAAGGATTCACAACAATACCACAGTCTACCGCACAGGTGACACGTTTTACAACAGGTATGCCTTGCTCTAAAACGACATCTGCCACTTCGGCAACATGGGTATTATGGCAGTAATAAACCGACAAGCCTTGATATACTCCAGTAGGCGCATGCCCCCAATTGGCCTTTTCTACAGCCAATTGTAATACACCTTGCAAGCGTTCTGGACTGTATTTAATCTTAGGATTTGGATTCTTTTTTACCGCATCAAGTAAGTCCATATGCAACTGTACCCGATCTATATTTAAAGCTTCAGCCAACTCGTCGAAGAAACTTTGTTCTGCACTGGCCAAAAAATTCGTGTAAGGCGCGCGCCAAGCTCCCGTAGAAATGTTACTTTTAAGACGCGCTGTAGCCACCTGGTAATTTTCTATGGCACCTGCTGGAAAAAAATTAGGAATCAACCCATACATGTTCCCATTCACACAAGCTTCTTTTAAACTGTAGCCTGTAAGTTTACCCTGTTTTATGGCTGCCGAAATTTTATATTTTACAGAAGGGCGGTATACACCAGCGGTCATATCGTCTTCTCTTGTATATACCAACTTAATAGGTTGTTTTGCCAAATTGGAAATTTGAGCCGCTTCAAAAACAAAATCACCTCTTAAGCGTCTCCCAAATCCACCTCCCATACGTGTCATTTGCAAATCGATATCTGCACTGTCACGATTTAAGAGTTTAGCAATTCCCCTTGCAGTACCTTCTGGAGTTTGTATAGGGCCCACCAAATGTACTTTTTCTGGAGTTACATGGGCATAAAAATTCATGGGTTCCATACAATTATGAGGTAAGAATGGCGCTTCATACACACGTTCTATCACCTTATCGGCTTCAGTAAAGGCTTTTTTTACATTCCCGTCATTACGGCGTATCTTAAAATCATCTCCTTCTAATAAGGCCATTAACTTTTTATCATGATCGGTCGTACTTTCTGGTTTAGATTTCTGTTTCCATTCGGCCTTCAAGGCTTTTTTCCCTTTCATCGCTGCCCAAGTATTTTGGGCTATCACCGCAATTTTGTCGCCAAAACGTAGCACATTGGTCACTCCAGAAACGGCTTTCGCTTCGGCATCATTAAAAGCAACTAATTGTTCTCCAAACGCTGGCGCTCTCAACACACAGGCATAGGCCATACCCTCTGCTTTATAATCTAATCCAAATAACGGCTGTCCTGTTATAATTTTATCAATATCTACATTGCCTTTTGCCTTACCGATGATGGTAAAATCTTTTGGCGCTTTTAAGCTTATGGTTTCTGGCACTTCCAATAGTGCTGCTACCTTAACGACATCGCCATACCCTAAAGTATCCCCATTAGCATTAGAAATTACACCTGCTTTAACAGTACATGTTGTTGGCGCTACGCCCCATTGTGCTGCTGCAGCATTAACCAACATTTGTTTGGCTGCAGCTCCTGTTTCTCGTAAAGGCTGCCAACTTTGTCTTATAGATTGGCTACCACCTGCCACTTGTCGCGTAAAAGCCTCTGTATTTAACTTCGCCTGCTCGACATAGACATCTTCCCAAGCGACATCTAACTCTTCTGCAATAAGCATGGGCATGGCTGTTTTTACGCCTTGCCCTATCTCTGGGTTTGGAGAAAAAATAGTAACCTTACCTTCATCGGAGATTTTAATAAAGGCATTAAAATCGTTAAAATTTAATTGAGAAATATCTACGGGCAGTTTTGCTTTAGATGAGCAGGCCTGAAATAAATTAAAGCCAATTAAAAGTCCACCACCTGCCAAAGCAGATGTTTTTAAAAATGAACGTCTGCTAAATGCAATTTGTTTTCCTGGTGCCATATCTTAAGCCTTATGAGATTCATTTATGGTTTTTGAAGCTAATTTTACAGCCGCTTCTATGCTATTGTATGATGCACATCGACAAATATTACCATGCATGGCATTTCTTATGGCTTCTGTACTTGGTTGGGGATTCTGCTTTAAAAATGCAGAAGCTGTCATGATTTGCCCCGATTGGCAATAACCACATTGTGGAACATCTATAGTTTTCCATGCTTGCTGTACTGGATGCTCTCCATTTTTAGACAATCCCTCTATCGTTGTAATCTTCATATCTGCAACTTGGTGTACTTGCAACAAGCAACTTCTAGTGGCATTGCCATCTACATGAACTGTACAGGCTCCGCATTGACCTATACCACATCCAAACTTGGTCCCTACTAAATCTAATACATCTCGTAGCACCCAAAGTAAAGGGGTATCTGCCTCTGCTTCTACAGTGTGTGCGACCTGGTTTATCGTTAAGTTAAATTTTGGCATACGTCTTTTTCTTAACAAGGTATTAAAAATTAGAATTGCTTGAGGCGCAAACTATTTTTTTTAACAATCGCTTAACTAAATTACCACCATCCTCCTACAACAAAATGCCTTATGCATTTGTGTCGTTTTTTAATCAATACCTTCTTGCCTTATCACTTCTGTATTTTAAACCGAAGTTATGCATGAAAAATCGCCACGCATTTCATGCTTTTTAAAAGAACTCATCTTGAGGTTTTCTATTTCCTAAAAAATGGCTGAAATTCACCCACATTTCGTTACTTTTTTTGTCCGTAGCGCTGCTATGAGCTTCAAAAAGTGCCTCATCTGGTTAAATTTCAACTCATTTTCGGTTAAAAACAAAAAATCAAGATGAGTTCAAACTAAAAAACCTTTTAAAGACAGCATTCAAATTAAACTTATAATTGCTCTTAATTTTATCACTTTACTTGACTAACAGAAGTCTTAAAACCCTAATTTTGTCAATTCTAAACCTCTATTACATATGGATGAATATATAGATATTGCAAATGAAGACGGTTCACTAACTGGGCGTAAGGCTTTAAAATCTAAGATTCATGCTACTGGCTTATTCCACCACACAGCGCATCTTTGGTTGTATACCAAAAATGGTCATATTTTACTTGCCCAACGGTCTGCAAAAAAAATGATATGCCCTTTACTTTGGGACGTATCTGTAGCAGGTCATATTGATGCAGGAGAAACCCCTAAGCAAGCTACGGTTAGAGAAACCAAAGAAGAAATTGGTTTAACACTAAAGGGCCCCAATTACCTGCGTTTGGCATCGTTTAATTTTTTCCACCCGATGCCTATTGGTTTTAATGCAATTAATT
>CAZLTR010000095.1:5372-12320 GCA_964562415.1 uncultured Hyunsoonleella sp.
CTTTAAATGTGTACAACACTATGCTAATGGGATTCAAGACAATGAATTTCATAATACTTTTATGGCAGAACTGAAAGTCCCTATAACAGAACTTACGCCTCAAGACACTGAGGTAGAAGCCTTAAAGTTAATTTCGATTGCAACATTTGAACACCTTTTAGAACATATTGGAGAAGATTTACATTTTATAGCCTCTAACAAGGCCTATTATGAAACCGTTTTACACCACATTAAAGCTAAGTGTAACGCCTAAATTTTTATTTTAAAATCTTACAATCTCAACTTATGTCCCAAAACAATAGTTTTAAATTGGAATTTATTGCATTAATGGCCTCATTAATGTCTATCGTGGCCTTGTCTATAGATGCGTTATTACCTGCGCTTCCCGAAATAGGAATGCACCTCAACGTGTTAGATCCAGAGCACAACCAGCTGCTTGTCACTATGATTTTCTTGGGAATTGGTTTTGGCCAACTTATTCTTGGTCCTATGTCTGACAGTTTTGGGCGTAAACCCATTGTATACCTAGGCGTACTCATTTTTACTATAGCTAGTGTGGTATGTATTACGACGTCTCACTTTGAAGTTATGATTATAGGAAGGATATGCCAAGGTATAGGCTTATCTGCTCCCCGAAGTTTAGCTATTTCTATGATTAGAGATACATATGAAGGCGATTATATGGCCAAAATTATATCTATTGTCGTTATGTTTTTTATCCTTATACCTGTAATAGCGCCTAGCTTAGGTCAAGTTATTTTGCAAGCATTTAGTTGGCAAGCTATTTTTACTTTTAATCTCATATTTGCACTAGTGGTTGTGTTATGGTTTTGGAAACGCCAACCAGAAACCTTACCGCCACAGTACAGAGTCCCTTTTAATTCTCGATTATTCTTCGATGGATTTAAAGCCTTTTTCAAATTCAAGGATGCGGTAGCTTTTACACTAATTTCGGGATTTATTACGGGATCTTTTATGGTCTATCTTAGTACGGCCCAGCAAATTTTTCAAGAGCAGTACCAACTTGGCGCACTTTTTCCCTACATATTTGCCAGTTTAGCCATTACAATTGGGTTGTCTACATTTATGAACAGCAGACTTGTTGAACGTTTAGGCATGTGGAAAATTGCGTTTTATGGCGTTACTGCTTATGCGATTATCTCGCTTTTATACGTCCTTTTATTTTGGTCTGGAAACAATCCTAACATTTATGTACTTATTACGTTTTTAGCCTTACAGTTCTTTGCTGTAGGCCTGCTTTTTGGCAATCTAAGAGCCATTGCCATGCAGCCTTTAGGCCATATGGCTGGTATAGGTGCCGCTATTAATGGCTTTATTTCTACTGTCATGGCTGTACCTATTGCCAACTACATTGGAAGCTTTGTAAAAACGTCGGTATTACCCTTATTTATTGGGTTTACATGTTTTGGGGTCTTATCATTTATCGTTTTTTTAATTTTAAATTACCAACAACGTCAATCTAAAATATCATAACAGAATCATTATTGGGGCTTAAATCTTAGCTTGATAGGTATATAAATCGTAATAGCGACCTTGTAAAGCAATAAGTTGCTCGTGGTTACCGCGTTCTACAATACGCCCCGCTTCAATAACTAATATTTGATCGGCTTTACGAATGGTACTCAAACGGTGCGCAATAACGATAGTTGTTCTGTCCTTTACCAAGGTATTTAAACTTTTTTGAATAAGTGCTTCACTCTCGGTATCTAAATTAGAGGTGGCTTCATCCAGTATTACAATAGTAGGGTTGGCCAATATAGCTCTTGCTATGGCTAATCGTTGCCGCTGTCCACCAGAAAGCTTCACACCGCGTTCTCCTATTAAAGTCTCTAACCCTGCATCAAACCTATCGGTAAATTCATTAACATAAGCTGCTTGTACTGCGTTTTGAAGCTCTGCCTCTGTGGCATCTGGTCTTGGAAATAAGATGTTATCTCTTAAACTTCCTTCAAATAGGAAATCATCTTGTAATACCACTCCAAGGTATTTACGATAGCTTTCTAATTTGATTTTAGAGACGTCTTGGGCATCGATAGTAATGGTCCCAGACCGCGGATTTAAAAAAGTGGCCGATAGCCCTGCTATGGTCGACTTCCCAGAGCCTGAACTCCCTACCAAAGCGGTTACCGATCCCGCAGGCGCTTTAAAACTTATGTTGTGTAGTACATCTTTACCAGTATCGTAAGCAAAAGACACCTCATTAAATTCAATATCGCCTTTTAGTGCTTGCAAGGCTATGGTACGCTCGGCATCATCGGCCTCGGTAGCCATATGCATCAACTCTTCGGTTTTATCTAAACCCGCTAAAGCTTCGGTAAGTTGGCTGCCAACATTACTCATTTGCACTATAGGTGCTATCATAAATCCTAATACTAAGGTAAAGAATAAAAAATCTCCAGTTGTCATTTGGTCTTGCATCATGTAATAACCGCCAATCCCCATAATGCCCGTAGTTGCAACACCAATTAAAAACGTAGACGAGCTGGTCATAAGTGCTGTTGCGGTTAAACTCTTTTTAACATTATCGTAAATTCGATCTGCACCTGCTTCAAAAACTTTAGTTTCCTGGGCTTCGGCGTTAAAAGCCTTAATTACTCTAACCCCTGCTAAGGTTTCGGTTAAGCGCCCTTTCACTTCGGCATTAATTTTTGCCCGTTTTCTAAAAATAGGTCTAATGTATTTAAAAGCCCGCAGCGCGATATAAGCAAATATAGACAGTGGCACAAATACAAAAAGCGTCATCCAAGGATTGAGTTTAATTAAAATGACTAAAGACACTATGGCGGTAAACGTCCCTCCTACCAATTGTACCAAGCCTGTACCAATAAGATTACGTACTCCCTCTACATCACTCATAATACGAGAGACCAAGGCGCCCGATTTGGTATTATCGAAAAAACTAATGGGCAAGGCCAATACCTTTTTTTGTACTTGTACGCGCAATTCTCGTATTAAGTACTGCGCTTGTACACTTAAAATGCGGGTTAACAAGAAGGAACTTCCTGCTTGTAACGTAATGGCTCCAATAACCACAGCTATTAATGTGTATAGCGCCTGACTGTCTTTTTGAGGCACCACCTCATCTAATAATACTTTACTCTGCCAAGGCAAAACTAAACCTGCCAAACTTCGTATCATAATAAGTAGCAAACCAACAAATACCAGTTGTCGCCTTGGCCAAATTATGGTTTTAAAAGCATGACCTATGGAGACTTTAGAGGTGGTTTTTTTAGAATGAGATGTTGCGAACTGTTGCATGGTATATATCTGCTATTTGAAACAAAAATAACTAATAGTACAAACAACAGCTTACTATTTTCTTTTTAAAACTAATTTAAATTCTTCTGTCTTTTTTATATACTAATTCTCCCTACCGCTAATTCGCCATCATTTTTATCTAATCTTAATATTTTGGTGTCTTTCATCTCATTTAGACGTCCATAATTTGTATAGATTGTAACCTTTAGTGTTGTTGGTCCTGATATTTTTTGAACCTGATCACTAAAGTAATTCACCAAAATTTCGTAATTCCCTTTTAAACCCGTCCTTACCATAAACTCTTCAGGCCCATAACCATCTATCATGTCATTAGATAACCTTCCGCCTTCTTTTGAGAATTCATGACCATAATACACTTTTTCATTTTCAGGAGTTAAGACAAATAAATCTAAGTCGGTATTATCATGATTCCAATCTACAACTACTCGAATATCCATTTTAAAGTCTATAAAGTCACGTTTTTGAATTTCAGTTATTTGTAATGCTTCACCATGACTTTGTATGAGGTGACAGGCTTCTACATAGGCCAAATGCGCTATTCCTTGATACCTTTCATCCTCATCTTTTTCAAGCAAATTCCCTTCTATAAGATGGAGCAGTAAGTCAAACGCTTTTTGATAGTCTTCAACATTTTTGTATGCCAAAGCTAAATCCCTGTATGACTGAGGTTCTTCAGGTCTTAATTTTAAAACCTCCTTGTACACTTCTAAGGCTAGATTATAAGCTTTAAAAGCTTCTAACTTATACGCTAGTGCTCGCATCAATTCATGATCATCTAATTCTATTTCAACTAAATTCGATACTATTTGAAGCGCTAGTGCCTCTTCGTTTATACTCTTAAAATAATCTGAAACATCCATAAAAAACGTAGGTGTGTTGTAATACTCCTTTCTTAAAATTAAGTATTCGCTATAAGCTTCTTTTGCGTTTTTAGTTTTTGACAATTTCGTTAAATAGTCCGCATTTGGCACCCATGGTTTAAAAGTAATAATCGTGTTAAGATTCGAATTTATAGCAGTACTTTCAGTTTTGGTTGTATTATTAGAACTATTCGTTTCAATATTTTCTGCTCTTACTGTAGATACACTCCCTAATAGCCTTTCTCTTTCTACTGCCGCATACCCAATTACTACGACTTCGTCTAAAGCCTCTATATTATCTGCTAATGAAACGTTAATAATCTTATCCTCTCCTACTTTTGTACCAATACTATGAAAACCTACATAGGAAAACACTATAGAATCTCCTGCGACTGTCCTTAGATTGTATGCGCCATCAAAATCTGTTACCACACCTCTAAAGCCATTTTGAACCTTTACATTTACACCAGGAATTGGCTCTCCTGATAAAGACTGCACAACACCTTCTATAACGCCTTCATTTACAGTAGAGCCTTCCAAATGCGTTACACTACTTGTAGCACTACCAGCGGTTGGCCAATTTTCGTGTGCTAAGCTATCTCTAACTACTTTCGAATCCGCAAGCACCCCCTCATTAATAGCAGTACCATTCGCAGATGTTACATTGCCTCTAGCACTACCTTCATTTTGCCTATTTTCGTATTCTAAACTATCTCTAACTATTTGCGAATTCAAAGGAATTGGGTTTTTATGTTCCTCCTCCTTTTCTTTTGCTGAAATAGCAAAATCCTTACAATACCAATCCCTTATTTCTTTATAGTCTTCAAGCAATCTATCCTTTCGAGATTCTAGCACTTTCTGTTTGTTGATTTCTTTTTCTTTTTCTTTTAGCACTAACGCTTTATACGCTGTTCTAAGTTCAAATGGTGGCTCTATATTATATTTCACGTAATCTTCTACTCTATCTAATATTAGCATAGAAGTATACTCTGTTATTAATCCATATTTTTTTGCTAATTCTATGATTTCAGTTTTATGAGTTTCTGAATTAAAACACAATGTTTTTAACTTTTCCTTAGCCCAACTTCGTTTCACTAATCTATTTTCTAAACCTTTAGTTAGTTGAATAGTTAGCGTATCCAATACTTTATCATTATATCCAAACAACAAACTTACTGTTGTGTTTTTTTGGAATTTGCCCGATACCAAAAAATCCTGAGTAACCACACTATGCTTTAGTGGATAAACCTCTGTAACTGCTTTATTTTCTAAAACACCCAAAAACTGATACGCCTTATTGGTAAGCATTTTAAAAGCTACTTTAGAAGTATTTTTTTTCAAGTTAATATATCTTCCACCTGTCTCCATCGCTATTTGTGATAAACCTTCATGATCTGCTTCGGAAACTGCATTTATAGTGTAAACAGGTCTTTTTCCTTTTCCTTCAAAGTCTCCAAGATTAACCATCCCATCTGTAAATAACAAATTGCAATCTGATTTGTATTTCGACAAGTTCAAATACGAAGTACCACCATCATAATCAACATTTTCTATTTCGGCTTTTAAAGCCTTCCAGTTACCATTCGTTATTTTAAATATTTTCTCTTTTTTCACTTTCAAATTAAAAACCACAAGTTTTACCGATACGTCTTTTAGATAATTAAAATACATATCTAATAGTGCTTTTTCGTCTTGAATAAATCTAGAATCCATAGAATAGGAAGCATCCCAAAATAGTGTTACCGTCTTAGGTTTTACCATTAAATGCGTATCCTTTAAAAATGTTTTAAAAAAATTAAAATATCCATTAGATGTTACCACTTTTGCTGTTTGATTTGACTCTATATCTATTTCAATTGGAATTTTAGGGATAAAGTTTTTACGCTCATAAGTAATGTTTCCTTTAGTTGAAATATTAAGACTTTTATAATATGTGTTATTATTAATATGAGCTGTTTTTTTATCATGAATATTTATATTTAACTTAAAATTAGATATCCGTTTTTTAAACTGTAAAGGCAATGTATATCTGTAGTCATTGTTATTAGAAACGAGTCGCTCTTCATAGGTAATTAAAAGTTCTTTATACCCTTTAGGAGGAATAGGGTAAACTCTTAATTTATAGGAATTCCCTTTTGTTTTCTCTAATAAACCTGGATCTATTTTCTGTCTTATTGTACTTTCATAGGCAACTCTAGCTTGTTCTTTTTCCACGATAACAGCATGTCTTAATTTACCATTTACATCCATTGCAAAATCGACTACAGACTGTCCTTGAAGTAATGGAAATCTTAGTTCTCCTTCTAAAATTTTATCAGTTTCATTATAAAAAGCCATGCGATAGGTCGTTAAAGCTGTATGGCCTATTATATCGACATTTACATGAAGTTTAGAGAGTTTTAATGTTTTATTATTTTCTAAAGTTAACGTTGGTATATTTTGAGCAAAACTCAATACAGAAAACAGTAACAAAATAAGGTTAGTTAATCTCATGAAATTTGATTTTATAGTTTAATACAAAACTATCCTCTCTACCTTCTACTAAAAACCTTTAATACGTGAACACTCCATTTCAATGCGTGAACAAGACAATTTTATAACCGTGTCCCCTAATAGTTCTCATTTTTGCTCTAGTCGTTATAGCAATGCTACTTACTTCTAGTACATGCCAATGCACCGCTATACCTCCATACATTAAAAACTTAAAAAGGCGAGCCTAATCTTTAGCATCTCATTGCTTTTTTAGTATTTTTAACCCTTAATTTTTTCAAACTATAACTCATGAAAA
>CAZLTR010000096.1:0-12312 GCA_964562415.1 uncultured Hyunsoonleella sp.
CTCCAGAGGTATCCAACTCTGCCAAGCGTATTGCTTCTACAATCTCTTGTTCTTCGGTAGAAGATAAGAATTTTTCAATTTTTGACATTAAAATTCAACTTTAGGAGCTTTTTCGCTGCCAATATCAGATTTATACAAAGCGATGCCAACAAAGTTTCTTAAGCTTGCAATAAAATTGGTTGGTATTTTTTCTATAGTTATATTATATTTTCCAGCCAAATCATTAAATCTATTTCTTTCAATACTTATTCGATTTTCAGTACCTTCCAATTGAGATTGTAATTCTAAAAAGTTTCTATCAGCTTTCAATTCAGGATAACGTTCAACAGAGACGAGTAATTTAGATAGCGCACCGCTTAATCCTTGTTGCACTTTTTGGAATTGCGCCATTTTTTCAGGAGTTAAATCTCCGACATTAATTGAGGTTTTGGTTGCTTCAGAGCGGGCTTTTATAACTCCTTCTAAAGTTTCTTTTTCATGAGAGGCATATCCTTTAACTGTAGAGACTAAGTTTGGAATTAAATCAGCTCTTCTTTGGTAAGAGCTTTCAACGTTAGCCCATTGAGCTCTAGCAGCCCCTCTTTGTTCTACAAGCATATTGTTTACATTTACACCCCATTTTACTACTATTAAAATAAGTGCCAATATGGCTATCCACGGTAAAAATTTCTTCATGATTTTAGTGTTATTAAGTTGATATATTTAGTTAGACTCCGTTTTTTTATAAAAGTTACTTGAGGTATTATAGGTTGTCTTTAATTTTGAGCAACTCTGCTTTTACATGCTCTAATTTATTAATAATTTCAAAACTACTAAGGGCTTCTTTTTTTTCTTCTCTTAAATGTGTTTTAGCGCCTTCTAGTGTAAAGCCACGTTCCTTAACCAAGTGGTATATAAATTTAAGGTTTTTAATGTCTTCTGGCGTAAACTTTCTATTGCCTTTTGCATTCTTTTTGGGTTTTAAAACATCGAACTCTTTTTCCCAAAATCGAATTAAAGACGCATTCACGCCAAAAGCTTTGGCCACTTCGCCAATAGCATAGTATCTTTTTTCGGGTAAATCGATTTGCATTAATCTAGAGATTGATTTTCTAAAGACGCATGTTGTAGCAGTTTGCTAAACTCTTCAGCAGTTAAACTTCCGTAATAAAAGTTAATTGGGTTAATACGATTACCATCTTTGAAAATTTCATAATGGAGATGAGGGCCTTGAGAACGGCCTGTACTCCCTACAAGGCCAATGAGATCGCCGCGTCTTACTTTTTGGTTTTTCTTTACTTTATACTTGTAAAGGTGTGCATACAAACTTACGTAGCCAAAACCATGATCTATACGAATGTGTTTACCATACCCGCTAGATCCAGAATCAGCACGTACTACAACCCCATCGCCACTGGCATAAACAGGAGTGCCTCTAGGTGCTGTAAAATCCATACCCCAGTGCATTTTTCGTGCTTTTGTAAAAGGATCAGACCGCATCCCATAACCAGAAGCCATACGGGTTAAGTCTTCATTACTAACAGGTTGTATGGCTGGAATAGCCGCTAATAAAGCTTCTTTCTCTTCGGCAAGAACAGCAATATCATCTAAAGATTTAGATTGTACTACAATTTGTTTTTGTAAAACATCTAAACGTTTACTAGTTTCAATAATTAAAGAGGAATTGTCATAACCTTCTAGGTTTTTATAACGGTTAATTCCTCCAAAGCCTGCACGTCGTTGTTCTTCTGGAATGGGGTTGGCTTCAAAATACACGCGGTATATATTATTGTCGCGATCTTCGATATTGGCCAAAACCGTTTCGGCTTCTGTCATTTTTTTATTTAACAAATCGAATTGTAATTCCATATTTGTCAATTCGCGTCTTAAGGCTTTTTCCTTTGGAGATTCGAAATAATGCCCAATCACAAAAACAAATATAAAAGAGAACAAAGCAGCTGCCAATAGAAAGACAATGACATACTTTGCGGTGTCTCGTTTTTTTCGCTCTATTTTTCGATACGAAAGTGTTTCTGGATCGTAATAATATTTTACCTTACTCATTACCTAAAATATACTATTTTTGCAGCTTATAATTTAATAGAAATCCGTTAGTTCTAAATTTAAACGATATATATGGTCTTAATCGTATCTTCAAAATATGTGATTTGGCGATTAAATCCAGTTATCGGTACTCAAGTTCAATACAGACTTAGCGAGTAAAGATAAAAATTGTTTTGTAAATGTATTGGTTTTAGTGGCTTCGATTAGAACAAACTCTAAAACTAAGTCATAAATTAGATGAGAACATAACGTAAAAGTGCATATTAGCTACATGAAATCACAAGAAATAAGGTCTAAGTTTTTAAGTTTTTTTGAAAGTAAAACCCACAGTATCGTACCATCTGCACCTATGGTATTAAAGGACGACCCTACCCTTATGTTTGTCAATTCTGGAATGGCGCCTTTTAAAGAATATTTTTTAGGGAATGCAACCCCTAAGAATAACAGGATTTCAGATACGCAAAAGTGTTTGCGTGTTTCGGGAAAGCACAACGATTTGGAAGAGGTGGGCTATGATACTTACCACCATACCTTATTTGAGATGTTAGGCAATTGGAGTTTTGGTGATTATTTTAAGAAGGAAGCCATAGCTTGGGCTTGGGAATTGTTAACGGAGGTTTATGGTATAGACAAAGATATTTTATACGTAACGGTTTTTGAAGGCAGTACAGAAGATGGCTTGGGTATGGATACCGAGGCGTACGATTTTTGGAAAGCACATATATCTGAAGATCGAATTTTAAAAGGCGATAAGAACGATAATTTTTGGGAAATGGGAGAGCAAGGACCTTGTGGCCCTTGCAGTGAAATACATGTGGATATACGCTCTGCTGAAGAAAAAGCAAAAGTGCCAGGAAAAGATCTTGTAAATATGGACCACCCGCAAGTGGTTGAGATTTGGAACTTAGTGTTCATGCAATACAATAGAAAAGCCAATGGCAGTTTAGAGCCATTACCTAATAAACATATTGATACAGGGATGGGCTTTGAACGCTTATGTATGGTATTGCAAGGGGTGCAGTCTAACTACGATACAGATGTGTTTACACCTATTATACGTGAAATTGAAGCTATAACAGCAGTAAAGTATGCTAAGGAGGACACTGTAGATGTCGCTATTCGTGTTATTGCAGACCACGTAAGAGCTGTAGCTTTCTCTATTGCAGATGGGCAATTGCCTAGTAACACGGGAGCTGGCTATGTGATACGTAGAATCTTGCGTCGCGCGGTACGTTACGGTTTTACGTTTTTAAATAAAAAAGAGGCGTTTATTTACAGATTAGTAGAAGTGCTAAGTTCTCAAATGGGAGACGCATTCCCAGAGTTAATTGCACAACGGCAATTGATAGAAAATGTTATTAAAGAAGAAGAGAATTCGTTCTTGAGAACCCTAGAGCAAGGTTTAGTACTTTTAAATGGCATTGTTGAAGGAACAACAGGAGATACCGTTTCGGGAGAAAAGGCTTTCGAATTGTATGATACTTATGGATTCCCTATAGACCTTACAGCCCTAATTCTTTCTGAAAAAGGTTTAAAGTTGGACGAAAAAGGTTTTGAAACCGAATTACAAAAACAAAAAGACCGTTCTAGAGCAGCCAGTGAAATGTCTACAGACGATTGGACCATTTTAGAGCAAGATGCTGAAGAGCGTTTTGTAGGCTATGATACTTTAGAAGCCGAAGTTGTTGTAACACGCTACAGAAAAGTATCTACTAAAAAGGATGGAGATATGTACCAGTTGGTGTTTAACAATACGCCTTTTTATCCTGAAGGAGGTGGACAAGTTGGAGATAAAGGTTATTTAGAAACGCAACAGGGCGATGTGATTTACATTTTAGATACGAAGAAAGAGAGTAATGTGATTATTCATTTTGCAAAGCATTTGCCTCAAGACGTATCTGCAACTTTTAAGGCTGTCGTAGATGCTAAGCAACGGTTTAGGACAGAATGTAACCATACTGCAACGCATTTGTTGCACCAAGCTTTAAGAGAAATACTAGGCACCCATGTAGAACAAAAGGGAAGTGCCGTGCATTCGAAATACTTACGTTTTGATTTTTCGCATTTTTCTAAAATGACCGATGAAGAGTTACGCGATGTAGAAGCTTTTGTTAACCGACGTATAGAAGGTAAATTGCCATTAATAGAAAAGCGAAATATCCCTAAAGAAGAGGCAATTGCCGAAGGTGCGATGAGTCTATTTGGCGAAAAATACGGCGATACCGTTCGCGCCATTCGATTTGGGAATTCTATCGAATTGTGTGGTGGTACTCATGTTGAAAATACAGCAGATATTTGGCATTTTAAAATCCTGTCTGAAAGTGCTGTGGCTTCAGGGATTAGACGTATAGAAGCCATTACAAACGATGCTGTTAAGACGTTTTATCATAAAAATAATGAAGCTTATTTTGAAATGAAGGCTTTGCTTAATAATGTAAAAACACCAGTAAAAGCATTACAAAATTTACAAGACGAAAACAATGCCCTTAAAAAGCAAATTGAAATGCTGCTAAAGGAAAAAGCAAAGCAAGCCAAAGGCGCTTTAAAGGAAGAATTAAAAGACATAAATGGGGTACAGTTTTTAGCCAAACAGCTCGATTTGGATGCTGCTGGTTTAAAGGATGTTGCTTTTGAATTAGGCGGGCAATTTGATAATTTGTTCCTTCTATTGGCTACAGAACAAAATGGTAAAGCCTTGTTATCGTGTTACATTTCCAAAAAATTAGTAGAAGAAAAAGGTTTGAATGCAGGTCAAGTTGTGAGAACATTAGGTAAATTTATCCAAGGTGGCGGTGGCGGTCAACCATTTTTTGCAACAGCTGGGGGTAAAAATCCAAAGGGGATAGCTCAGGCATTGCAAGAAGCAGAGCAGTACCTGCAGTAAATATATACCTTCATAGCTTTAAAACTAGAGGGAGATAAGATGTGGGAGCTGCATTGGTGTAGCAGGAGTGGTTGATAAATAGACGACCTAGAATAGGGCACATATGAAATTGCAAACTAAAATACCTTTAAAACAGCGTAAGGAACAAAGTATAGATTACCATTCTAAACTTTTAACTATTGGGTCTTGTTTTTCAGAACATATGGGGCATAAGTTAGAATTGCTCAAGTTTTCAATGCTACAAAATCCCATAGGTATTCTATTTCATCCAAAGGCTATAGAAACGTTTATTGCAGATGCTTTAGAAAGAAAGGTATACACCAGTGCAGATGTTTTTCAGCATGGCGGGCAATGGCATAGCTTTAAAGCGCACTCGGCATTGAGTAACTCATCAAAAGCAGTTGTGTTGGAATGTTTACATACAGCTCTAGGCGCTACAAGAGAAGCACTAGAACACGCAACACATGTTACCATTACCTTAGGAACAGCTTGGGTGTATCGCCATATGGCTTCAAAAGAAATAGTTGCCAATTGCCATAAAGTGCCTCAAAAAGCATTTCAAAAGGAGTTATTGCCTGTAGATACTATTTGTGATATGCTAAGGCGTATTGTGGAATTAATAAGTGCCGTAAACCCCAAAGCAACACTTATATTTACGGTTTCTCCTGTACGGCATTTAAAAGATGGTTTTGTTGAGAATATGCAAAGTAAATCTCATCTTATTACAGCAATACATAAGGTGTTAGAGCATAAGAAGCAAGCAAGCCCTTTAGTGTTGTCTTATTTTCCAGCTTATGAAATCATGATGGACGAATTACGGGATTATCGGTTTTATAAAGCAGATATGGTACACCCAAGTGCGCTGGCTATCGATTACATTTGGGAGCGGTTTGTTGCCGTTTGGATGACAGATGCCACACGATTAACAATGGGAAAAGTGGCAGAGATTCAAAGGCGCTTGCAGCATAAAGCATTTCATCCAGAGTCTGAAGCGCATCAAAAATTTTTAAAACAGACTGCAAAAGAAATTCAAATGCTTCATAAGACATATCCTTTTATAAAATTCTGACAAAAACCACGAGTTTCAAAGTTTTTAAAATGGGATAAACAACAGTTTTAACTACTTTTTAACATTTTTTAGTTGCATTTAATCGAATAATTAGGGATAGTATATGCATGTTGTCTATATTTAAAATGCTATTAATCAGTTCATACAGTAAGCACCAAAGGCTTTATTTAGAAAAAGCTGTTGGTGCTTTTCTAGTTTTATAAATACTATTAGTTGTGTTTTTAAAAGTGATTTTAATTTAAAATTCATTTAACATTAGTATTACATTTAAAAGGGAATTAAAAATTAACTTTGAAGTGTTATTTTAAAATAACAACAAATGCATTGGTTAGACTTCTTATGTCGAAGGAAACTAATGTTTTTTTGTTTAAATTCGTTTATGCGAAAAATTTTATTTGGAGCCGTATTAACTTTAGTCATACTCTTTGCTTTTAAATACTGTGAAGACCAAAAGGAGGCACGTGCGGTATTACAAGAGCGTTCTGAGCTTATTCAAAAGCAAATTAATAATGTAGGAAAGCTTGTCGTTACAGAAGGTTATTTTAGTGAAGTCTTTACTTATAAGAACTCTAAAGCAGTTTTTGGAGACTTGTTGTCTGCAGAAAAAAAAGCTTTAGTTGTTGTAAATGCAGAAGTTACTATCGCTTACGATTTAAGTAAAATTGTTTACGATATAGATGAAGAGACGCAAACCCTTACAATAACTCACATTCCAGAGGAAGAGCTTAAGATTAATCCCGATTTGGAATACTATGATATTCAAGCCGATTATTTAAACCCTTTTGATGCTAAAGACTATAATGAGATTAATAGAAAAGTGAAGCAGGTCTTAGCTAGAAAAATAGAACAATCAGACTTAAAGGCAAATGCCAAAAACAGATTGATTAGTGAGCTTTCTAAATTGTACATCCTCACGAATTCTTTAGGCTGGACTTTGGTGTATAACGATACAACCATTTCGACTCAAGATACTTTAGAATCATTGGCACTGTGAGGTGTTTTATGATGCCTACTGCATTTTGCGTTTTCTACAATATGAATTGCTATGCTAATAGCTTTAGATGATTTTTTATGTATCTTCAGCCACCAAAAGTAAATCGTTTATGAAACCGTACGTAAGGTTAACACTTAAGAATCAAGTGGGGTATATTGAATTTTTTCACCCCAATAGAAACTCCATGCCCAGTGATGTGCTTGCTAAACTAGAGGCGACTATTATAGCGGCAGGAAAAGACTCGGAAGTTAAGGTTATTGTGTTAAAAAGTGGCGGCGATAGAACGTTTTGTGCAGGTGCCAGTTTTAATGAGGTAATAGCTATTGAAAACGAGGCCATGGGAAAAGCTTTTTTTTCGGGATTCGCTAAGGTAATTAATGCGATGCGCAAATGTCCTAAACTTATCATAGGTCGTGTTCAAGGAAAAACTGTTGGCGGTGGAGTAGGTCTCGCTGCAGCTACCGATTATTGTTTGGCCACGACCCATGCGGCCATACGATTAAGTGAGTTGAGCATAGGCATTGGCCCTTTTGTTATAGAACCTGCCGTGTCTAGAAAGATAGGTAAAATGGCAATGGCACAAATGACGATAGATGCCGAAACATTTTTTTCATGGGAGTTTGCTAGAAATAAAGGTTTGTATGCTGATGTTTTTGAAACCACAGAGGCTTTAGATCTTGCTGTGCTTACTTTGGCTGAAAAATTAGCAAGTTATAACCCCGAAGCTTTAGCAGAAATGAAACGTGTAATTTGGGAGGGGACAGAAAATTGGGATGCCTTATTGGAAGAACGCGCCGAAATAAGTGGTAGATTGGTGTTAAGTGAATTTACAAAGAAAACATTGAAGCGTTTTAGATAGTCTATAAATACTTGTATGACAGCAAGGGTACTCTCTTTAGGAGCTAAGTCTCGTGCTTATGACGAATTAGGTACAACGTAAACTAAAAAAAAGCAACTCATTCGAGTTGCTTTTTTTTATTTTACGGCTGCTATTTGCGGCGGATATTGTTCGAGTATCTTAGAAACAAATTCTTGTATACGTTCGTCTTTTTTCTCTACCTTATCGGTTAAATAACCTGTGCCTTTGCCTTGCCATATAAGTTCTTTTTTTGCAGAGCTAACCAAATCTATAAATAAAACACCTTCAACATTTGTAGATACTGCAGGTTGGTTAAATCCCCAACCCCAACCTGGACCAAAACCGCCCCAAGGTCCGAAGCCTCCCCCGCCCCAGCCGCCGAAGCCCCAAGAGTTGTTGTATACGTCTACACGCTGACTGGATTTGGTAAATATACTTACCAAAATGTCTGGGTTTTTAGATTTTGTAAATCCTTTGGCAAGCATTTCCGCTTCAATAGCACGTAATATTCTACGTTTATCTAAGTCACTTATTTCAGCTTTGTCAATACCAGTTTTAAAAAAAGCAAATGTTTTAAGTGTGTTGAAATCTGCTTTTCGATCGTAATCGGCAGACACACGTACAGAGGAACAAGAGGCTACCATAATCAGTACGATTGCAAGTGCCATCAATTTTGATATTTTTTTCATAACTACAAGAGGTTTACTTTAATATTCTAAGTCCAGTAAATATAGTTTACACTTATAATGTATTCATTATCAATAATCATACCATAAAAATAGAGTTATTTTCTAATAGAGTTGGTGTTTTTATTGTATCCATAAGGGCAGTGTCTACATCCACTTTCGCAGCAATAGCCACGTTTTAAATGGTATTGTTCTGTGAAACAACGGTAGCCTTCTGGGGTTAAATAGTAGTCACCTTCTTCGGGTGGGATATTTTTTTTCACGTTTTCGTAATACTTTTATACCTAATACATGATACAGTTTTAAGGCCTTATTTTTGCAAAGATACTGTAAATTGGATTGGTTTTTGTTATAGGGTTATCATGCTTGTAGTTTCAAAATATATGGTGCCAAAAGGGTATTTAGGCCTTACCTTATATCCTTTTATTATCTTAAAATATAGGGAGTTAAAAGGTAATGCTGTATTAGTAAATCATGAGCGTATACACTTAAAACAACAAAAAGAGTTATTGGTTATTGGCTTTTATATATGGTATGTTTTGGAGTTTTTAATCCGATTATGGCAGTGTAATAGCTGGGAAATAGCGTATCGAAATATTACTTTTGAACGCGAAGCATATTATAATGAAACCGATAGCAACTATATTAGGCATCGTGGTTTTTGGAGCTTTTTAAAGTATCTTCGCGCTAATGGAGTTTAAAGTAACGCAAGCCCTAACACAAAAAATAGCCTTACCTTTTGCGACTAGTGTAACATTAGAATTACGTCGTGAAGATAAGTTACACGAGTTTGTTTCGGGTAATAAATACAGAAAATTAAAGTATAACTTAAAAGCAGCCAGAGCCCAAGGGGCCACAACTTTGCTTACCTTTGGTGGTGCCTTTTCTAACCATATTGCAGCAGTTGCAATGGCAGGACGCCTTTATGGGTTTAAAACTATAGGTGTAATTCGAGGGGAAGAACTACAAGAAAAAATAGCGGGCAATCCTACCTTAACTTTTGCCAAAGCCAATGGCATGCAGTTTAAATTTGTGACAAGAGCTGCATATCGCGACAAAACGTCTCAAGTGTTTTTAGAGCACTTAAAACAAGAGTTTGGTGCTTTTTATCTTATTCCAGAAGGAGGAACAAATGATTTGGCGGTTAAAGGCTGTGAAGAAATTTTACAACAAACAGATCGCTATTACGATGTTATTTGCTGTGCTGTGGGGACAGGTGGAACTATTTCTGGGCTTATAAATAGCGCTGTGCCAAGACAAAAGGTTTTAGGATTTCCTGCCTTAAAAGCTTCGTTTTTACATGAAGATATTAGTAAATTTGCGAGGCGTTCTAATTGGGACTTAATAACCTTATATCACTTTGGAGGTTATGCCAAACTAAATGCCGAATTGGTGCGTTTTATAAATGAATTTAATAAGCAGCAAGGTATACTTTTAGATCCCATATATACTGGAAAAATGATTTATGGAATTTACGATTTAATACAAAAAAACTATTTTCCAGAGCATTCTAAAATACTTGCCATCCATACAGGAGGCTTACAAGGTATAGAAGGTATGAATGCGATTTTAAAAACTAAAAATTTACCATTAATACAAGTAAAATGAAGCGTTTCTTAGTAGTGTTTTTTATAGGTTTAACCGTGTGCAGTTGTGGCTCTAGAAAAGTAGTTACCAGAAAAACAACGCCAAAACCTAAGCCTAGAGTCGTCATAGAAAAACAAAAGCCAAAACAAAGGCCAGAAGTAATAAAACCACATACGAGCTTAAGTGCAACAGAGCTGTATATAGAGACCTATAAAGCGATTGCTCAAAACGAAATGACCTTGTACAAAATACCTGCAAGTATTACCTTGGCTCAAGGGATTTTAGAATCGGCTTCGGGTAAAGGCCGTCTTTCTGTGAAGGCAAATAATCATTTTGGTATAAAATGTCACAATTGGACGGGGGCTAAAATTTATCATGACGATGATAAAAAAGGGGAGTGTTTTAGGAAATACAACCATGCGAAGTATTCCTTTAGAGATCATTCGGTGTTTTTAAGTGGAAGGAAACGCTATGCGGCGTTATTTAATTTAAGTATTAGTAATTATAAAGGTTGGGCTAAAGGTTTAAGAGCTGCGGGCTATGCGACCGACCCGAAATACCCTCAAAAGCTTATCGCGCTTATAGAGCGTTACCAGTTGTATACCTATGATGATGAAGTGCTTGGGGGGCGAATCCCGAAGCGTGACGTTAAGGTGAAACCAATTGCTACTGCTGTGGTTCATGTCGTAAAAAAAGGAGATACGTTGTATGGGTTGTCTAAGCGTTACAATACAACTGTAGAGCAATTACAGAAACAAAATAATATTAGTGGAACAGCATTGTCTTTAGGGCAAGTTCTTAAGATAAAATAATTGAAAATGATATACAAACGTAGTAGTGCATTGTTTGCAGAAGCAGAAAAAGTAATTCCTGGAGGCGTAAATTCACCAGTTAGAGCTTTTAAGGGAGTAGGAGGAACTCCTATTTTTGTTAAAGAAGCTAAAGGCGCCTATTTATACGATGCAGATGGTAATCGTTTAATAGATTACATTAATTCATGGGGGCCTATGATTTTGGGGCATGCTTATGCGCCTGTAGTAGATGCCGTGATTGAGAAATCTAAAAAAGGAACGTCTTTTGGGATGCCTACAGAAATTGAAACAGAAATAGCTGCTCTGGCCGTACGTATGGTACCTCATATTGATAAAATACGCTTTGTGAATTCTGGTACAGAGGCTTGCATGAGCGCTGTGCGTTTGGCAAGAGGATTTACAGGAAAAGATAAAATTATAAAGTTTGCAGGTTGTTATCATGGCCATTCAGACTCTTTTTTAATTCAAGCAGGAAGTGGGGCTAGTACTTTTGGAACGCCTAACAGTCCTGGTGTTACCAAAGGCACAGCACAGGATACTTTATTGGCAGTGTATAATGAAATTGATAGTGTAACTGCTCTTATTGAAGCAAATAAAGGAGAGGTTGCGTGTATTATTATAGAGCCAGTAGCGGGTAATATGGGATGCATTCCCCCTAAAAACAATTTTTTAAAAGCGTTACGTGAGGTATGTGATACGCATGGCATACTTTTAATTTTTGATGAAGTCATGACAGGATTTCGATTAGCTAAAGGCGGAGCTCAAGAACTTTATGGCGTAGCAGCAGATATTGTGTGTTTTGGTAAAGTAATAGGAGGTGGTTTACCTGTTGGTGCATTTGCAGCACGTGAGGAAATTATGAATCATTTAGCACCTCTAGGACCAGTTTATCAAGCAGGGACGTTAAGTGGAAACCCATTAGCAATGGCTGCTGGATTAGCCATGTTAACAGCTTTAGATAAGGATAAAGCTCTTTTTGAGCGTTTGGCTGCTAAAACGAAATATTTGCATGAGGGTATGGCTAAAGTTTTGACAAATAATGGTGTGAAGCATACCATAAATCGCGTAGGCTCTATGATTTCTGTGCATTTTGCAGAAGGAGAGGTTTGTGATTTTGAGACCTCGGCCAAAGGTAATAACGATACGTTTAAAGCGTTTTTTCATGGCATGTTAAAGGCAGGAATTTATATTGCGCCAAGTGCATTTGAAACCTGGTTTTTAACCGATGCTTTAAGTTATGAGGATTTAGACTTTACTATAGCAGCTGTAGAGGCAGTGTCTAAAGATGTATAGAAAAAATTATAATTAAAAAAAACACCGCTATGCAGCGGTGTTTTTAATTGAACTCATCTTGACGTTTTGTTTTTAACCGAAAATG
>CAZLTR010000097.1:0-12269 GCA_964562415.1 uncultured Hyunsoonleella sp.
CTGATGCTGAAATTATTTTTCAACCGTATTTAGATTCTGGTATTACAAATGAAGATACCAATTGGGATGATAAATTTTGGGACACCACAGATATAGGGCATGTGAACCATCAAGCTTTTATTGAAGCAAAAACGATGAAGACCGATTTCCATACCTGTACGTTTATGGAGTCTAAGGTCTATATCGCTAATAAACCCATACTGGTAGCACATAATGTAAAAGCAGATGCACAGCGTATTTCATTTAATTACACCTACCCTGTAGCCAAAGGCGAAATGTATAGCATTCAAAAATTTGGAGGTTATACGGTCGATAGAAATCATGAGACTTCTAAACTTGTAACAGCTGCTCAAAATGTATTGAAAGTAGCAATAGCTAAAGGATTCAATACGTTATTAGACATGCAAAAAGCAGCATGGACAACTATTTGGGATATGGCCGATATTACCATAACAGGGGATGTAAAAGCGCAGCAAGGGATACGTTTTAATATTTTTCAGCTAAATCAAACCTATTTAGGGAAAGATTCCAGATTAAATATTGGTCCAAAAGGCTTTACAGGAGAAAAGTATGGCGGTAGTACCTATTGGGATACCGAAGCGTATTGCATTCCGTTTTACATGGCAACTAAAGATCAAAATGTAGCAAAGACCTTGCTAGAATACCGTTACAATCATTTAGGGAAAGCCATTGAAAATGCTAAAAAATTAGGCTTTACTAATGGTGCGGCATTATATCCAATGGTGACTATGAATGGGGAGGAGTGCCATAACGAGTGGGAAATTACTTTTGAAGAAATACATAGAAATGGTGCTATTGCCTTTGCAATATTTAATTATTACCGTTATACAGGAGATTACAGCTATATTCCAGAAAAAGGATTGGAAGTGCTTATTGCCATAGCGCGTTTTTGGCAGCAACGTGCCAGCTATTCGAACGACAAGCTTAAATATGTTATTTTAGGGGTAACTGGCCCTAACGAATACGAGAATAATGTTAATAATAATTGGTATACCAATTACCTTGCAAAATGGTGTATTGATTACACTCTAGAGCAGATAGAACATGTAGAAGAGGCCTACGCACTCGATTTTTCTAGGATTGCAAAAAAAACAAAGCTGACTAAAAAAGAATTAGCACTTTGGAAAACTGTAGCCGATAATATGTATTTCCCGTATTCTGAAAAACACCAAATCTTTTTACAACAAGACGGATTTTTAGATAAAGAACTGGTCTCTGTAGAAGCTTTACCAAAAACAGAAAGGCCTATTAATCAAAAATGGAGTTGGGATAGAATATTGCGTTCGCCATACATAAAACAAGCAGATGTATTGCAAGGGTTTTATTTTTTCGAGGACCAGTTTTCAAAAGAAACCTTAGCGCGACATTTTGAATTTTACGAACCTTTAACCGTTCATGAAAGTTCGTTGTCACCCTGCGTACATAGTATACAGGCTGCTAAGCTAGATAGAATGGAACAAGCTTATACGTTTTACCTTAGAACTTCTCGATTAGACTTAGACGATTACAATTGTGAAGTACACGAAGGCTTGCATATTACCTCAATGGCAGGGACATGGATGAGCATTGTAGAAGGGTTTGGAGGGATGCGAATTATAGAAGGAAAACTCTCTTTTACACCAAAAATTCCAAAACAATGGGAAGGCTATTCTTTTAAAGTGAATTTTAGAAATCACATTATAAAAGTTAATGTTACTCAGGTACATACTAACTTAGAAATGCAATCTGGTGCTCCCTTAGAAGTATTGTTTCATGGAGAGTCTATACTGCTAGAGAGCAATGTTTTAAAAACCTTAAATAAAACGTATAACTTTTAGTGTTATTATGAAATCTATATATATTACAGCCTTGTTTGCACTTCTATTTATCTCTAATTATAGTAGTGCTCAGCATTTAAAGTCTCCTAATGGTGCTTTAAATTTAAAATTTTCTTTAGGGAAAAAAGGAGAACCAACATACCAACTTACTTATAAAGGGCAAGCCGTTATAAAACCAAGCCGTTTGGGGGTAAGCTTGAAGGGAGATGCTAAAGCGTTAAGAGCTAATTTTGTGATAGAAGAGGCCACAACAACCACTTTCGACGAGACATGGACGCCTGTTTGGGGAGAATACAACACCATACGAAATCATTATAATGAATTGGCTGTAACCCTAAAACAGCAGGAAACCAATAGGCTAATGCGGCTTCGCTTTAGACTTTTTAATGATGGTTTAGGCTTGCGATATGAATTTCCGCAGCAGGAAAATTTAGTGTATTTTGTGCTTAAAGACGAACATACACAATTTGCGATGACGGGAGATCATACTGCATTTTGGATTCCTGGAGATTACGACACACAAGAATACGATTATACCACCTCTAAGTTGTCTGAGATTAATGAAAAATTCGATGCAGCATTTACAGAAAACACCTCTCAAACCCAGTTTTCTAAAACAGGAGTGCAAACAGCTTTAATGCTAAAAACCGATGCAGGGTTGTACATCAATATACACGAAGCTGCCTTGCTAAATTATGCCTGTATGCATTTAAATTTAGATGAAGAACAGATGGTGTTTGAATCTTGGTTAACTCCAGATAAGAATGGCGATAAAGGATATTTATAAGCACCATGTCATTCGCCTTGGCGTACGGTAATTGTGAGTGACGATGCTCGCGATATTTTAGCCTCTACATTAACATTAAATTTAAATGAACCTTGTGCCATAGAAGATACCTCCTGGATTAAGCCCGTAAAATATATAGGCGTATGGTGGGAAATGATTACAGGTAAAAGTTCATGGTCGTATACCAATGAATTGACGTCTGTACAGTTGGGAACAACCGACTATACTCGTGTTACGCCAAACCAAACGCATGCAGCAACAACTAAAAAAGTGAAGTCCTATATCGATTTTGCCGCAGCGCATGGTTTTGATGCTGTTTTAGTAGAAGGTTGGAATGTAGGTTGGGAAGATTGGTTTGGAAATTCTAAAGAAGATGTATTTGATTTTGTAACCCCTTACCCCGATTTTAATGTGGATGCTGTTCATGATTATGCTGCAGAAAAGGGGGTTAAAATGATGATGCACCATGAAACGTCTGGTGCCACAAGAAATTACGAACGGCACATGGATGCAGCATATCAATTTATGAAAGCGAAAGGCTATGACGCAGTAAAAAGTGGTTATGTTGGGGATATCATACCCCGAGGCGAACACCATTACAGTCAATATATAAACAAGCATTACCAGTACGCTATAGAAAAAGCAGCGTCCTATAAAATTATGGTTAACGCACATGAAGCAGTGCGTCCAACGGGTATTAGCAGAACGTATCCTAATTTAATAGGTAATGAATCTGCTAGGGGAACAGAATACCAAGCTTTTGGTGGTTCTAAACCTAACCACGTTACTATTTTGCCTTTTACGCGATTAATAGGAGGACCTATGGATTATACCCCAGGTATTTTTCAAATGGATATTAGCGTTTTAAACCCAAATAACGGCTCTCATGTAAATAGTACCATTGCCAATCAGTTGGCACTGTATGTCACGATGTACAGCCCTTTACAAATGGCGGCAGATTTACCTGAGCATTACGAAGCCCATAAGGCTGCATTTCAATTTATTAAGGATGTGGCTGTAGATTGGGATAAGAGCCTGTATTTGGAAGCAGAGCCTGGTGCTTACATCACAGTGGCGCGTAAAGAAAAGGGTGGTCTCAATTGGTATGTAGGCCATGTTAATGGTATTGCTAAAAGGACAACGCAGTTAAAATTAGATTTTTTAGACAAAAATAGGACTTATGAAGCTACGATCTATTCCGATGCAGCAGATGCGCATTATAAGACAAATCCACAGGCCTATGCTATAAAAACGATAACGGTAACGCATATGTCTCAATTAGAACTAACTGCTGCACCTGGTGGTGGGTTTGCCATTAGTTTAAAAACGTTATAGTTCAAAATATAAAAAAACCTCCTATTAAAAATATATTATGAAAAAAGTACGATTTATTGCTGTGCTACTTTTATGCTGTTTGGGCTGTAAAGAACAACGAAAAACCAATCTGGGACAATCTACAACTCCTGTACCCGTTCCATTTTTCTGGGAAGCCGCTAATGTCTACTTCTTATTAACAGATAGGTTTCATAACGGCGACACATTAAACGATGTTAACTATGAAAGAATTCAAAAAGCGGCCCCACTTCGAGGATTTAAGGGAGGAGATCTTAAAGGGGTAACCGCTAAAATAAAAGAAGGGTATTTTACAGATTTAGGGGTTAATGCCATTTGGATGACACCCATTACAGAACAAATACATGGTGCAACTAACGAGGGTACAGGAGTTACATATGGCTTTCATGGGTATTGGACTAAAGATTGGACGGCTATTGATGCTAATTTTGGAACAAAAACCGATTTGCATGAGTTGGTAGAAGAAGCGCATCGTAGAGGGATAAAGATTGTGTTAGATGCAGTGGTTAACCATACAGGGCCAGTAACAGCAAAAGATCCTTTGTGGCCAGATGGTTGGGTGCGAACACAGCCACAATGTACTTATACGTCTTATGACAGCACCATAAACTGTACATTGGTGAAAAATTTACCAGATATAAAGACCGAAAGCGAAACAGATGTGGCACTGCCACCACACCTTATTGAAAAATGGAAAGCAGAAGGGCGCTATGCTGCAGAAATGCAAGAATTGGATGCTTTTTTCGAGCGTACGGGCTATCCCAGAGCTCCTAAGTACTATATTATAAAATGGCTTACAGATTATATTGTTGAATTTGGAATCGATGGGTATCGTGTCGATACTGTAAAGCATACAGAGGCCAAGGTGTGGCAAGATTTTAGAACACAATGCGATTATGCGTTTGAACAGTATAAGACTTATCATAATGTTAAAACTACAACTCCATTTTATTTGGTAGGAGAGGTATATAATTATGGAATTTCATCGGCGCAGTGGTTTGATTTTGGAGATAAGAAAGTGAATTATTTCGATAATGCATTTCACAGTCTTATTAATTTTGAAATGAAAAGCAATGCTGCCGTACTTAGTTATGAGAGGCTTTTTAAGCGCTATGATAGTATTCTAAATCATGGTTTAAAAGCTTTTAGTGTACTTAACTATATGAGTTCGCATGACGATGGGCAACCATTTGATGCGCTGAGACAAAAGCCGTTTGAAACCGCAACAAAGTTGTTACTTACTCCAGGTGCATCTCAAATATATTATGGAGACGAATCGGCACGTGTTTTGGTTGCTGAGGGAGCTGTAGGCGATGCTAACCTAAGAAGTGTTATGAATTGGGAGGCTATTTTTAAGAATGATAGCACTAAGGCATTATTAAGGCATTGGCAAAAATTAGGACAGTTTAGAGCTAAGCACCCCGCAATAGGTGCAGGAGCACACCAAATGTTAACCAAAGTGCCTTATGTTTTTAGCAGAGATTTTGAAAAAGAAACCTATAACGATAGAGTCGTGGTTGGCTTAGATGTTAATTTGGGTAAGAAAATATTAAAGGTGTCTCCTGTTTTTAAGGATGGAACCGTCTTGTACGATGCCTATTCCAGAACTTATGCCACAGTATCCAAAGGTTATGTTACCATAGCGTCTGGTTTTAATATGGTACTGCTGGAAAAAAGATAATATGAGATTGGTTTAGGAATTTAAGAACATTCGGGATTACGGATTATAAATATACGTAAAAACACGTAAATTCTGTTAAAATTTGTAGTCCATGCATTTTTGTTAAATTCTTATAGAAGTGTAATTAATTTTGCAGGATCACTTCTTTTTTGTGCTTAAAATACGGTGTGAATAACCGTGTTTTGGGGTTTTATGTGCTTTGTCATATTTTTTATTGTGTTTTCGCAGGTTTTGAAGAATGCCGTTTTTTACTGGTTTTGCGGGGTGTTTGGTAATACGTATTTTTACTTAAAATTTGTCTTAACCTACAAAAAATACGACTTATGAAAACAAAAATTACACTACCAAATCTCATTCTTTTCGTACTTTTAAGCACCCTATCTTATGCCCAATCTCAGAAATATGGAGCTATAGATTACAACAAAGCCATTAACATTTCTGGAAAGCAGCGTATGTTGTCTCAGAAAATGTCTAAAGCTTTCTTATTAATGTCTCAAGGCATAGAGAACGACAAGATTAAAAAAGAACTCAATTCTAGTAAATTCATTTTCGAAAAGCAATTAGATATTTTAAAAGCTAATGCAGGAAGTTCTTCTACAAAATTATACTTGAAAGAAGTGTATAAAATTTGGGGGAGTTTTAAAAAGATTATCACTCAAGATCCAACAAATGCTTTAGCGTTAAAATTAATGGCATTGAATACAGACTTGCTGAAAAATTGCCACCAGGTGGTCTTAAGTATCGAGCAAAGCTCTAATTACAATAATAAATTCTTTGAAAATAACGATCAAGAGTTAATCAATACCATTAATGTATCTGGGAAGCAACGCATGTTATCACAACGCATGTGTTTGTACTTTACGGCCATAAAAACATTTCCTAAAAATAAATCAGAATATAAAGAGGTTTTAGAACGTGTTTTTGATGAGTTTTCTAGTGTGATTGGTGATTTATTGATCAGCAGTTTTAATACAACTGAAATCGAAGAAGAAATAGGAGTCATTATGGCGCTTTGGGAGCAATACCAATCGAATAAAGGGGCATTTTTAGATGCCGATTTTAAACTCATCGACGTTTATAATGTGACTAATGATATGACGACAAGCTTTAATAAGATTACTGGCTTGTATGAGCAGGTGAGTAAAAAAAAATAATTAAAAGAGTTAATGCGCTTTCCAATTGAAGCGTGTTAAAAATGCCACCACAATTTTCTTTATAAAAAAAATCCCATGAATGTATAGTTTCATGGGATTTTTAGTTTTATGATGTGCTGCTTTTTTATAAGTAAAAAAAGCGAACAGTTTTCTTAGTACCTGTAATGCTCTGGCTTGTATGGCCCTTCTACAGTTACGCCAATATATTGGGCTTGATCTTCTTTAAGTTCTGTCAATTCCACGCCAATTTTTTCAAGGTGTAATTTTGCAACTTTTTCATCTAAGTGTTTTGGTAACATATACACGTCATTATTATACGCATCTGCATTGTTCCAAAGTTCTATTTGCGCGAGTGTTTGGTTGGTAAATGAATTACTCATTACAAAACTAGGGTGACCTGTAGCACAACCTAGGTTTACCAAACGCCCTTCAGCTAGTATGATAATGTCCTTACCATCTATTGTGTATTTGTCTACTTGTGGCTTAATGGTATTTTTGGTGTTGCCGTAGTTGTCGTTTAACCAAGCCATTTGAATTTCATTATCAAAGTGCCCAATATTACATACAATGGCTTTGTCTTTCATGGCCTTAAAATGCTCTGAACGTACAATATCTTTATTTCCAGTTGTTGTTATAATAATATCTGAGTTGGCTACAACAGTTTCTAATTTTTTCACTTCAAAGCCGTCCATAGCCGCTTGTAGTGCACAAATAGGATCAATTTCGGTAACTGTTACAATACTTCCAGCCCCTTGGAAAGACGCTGCTGTACCTTTACCAACATCGCCATAACCACAAACCGTAACACGTTTTCCTGCTAGCATGATATCTGTAGCACGACGCACTGCATCTACAGCACTTTCTTTACAACCGTATTTATTGTCAAATTTAGATTTAGTTACAGAGTCATTTACGTTAATAGCAGGTAATGGTAAGGTTCCATTTTTAACACGTTCGTATAGTCTGTGTACACCTGTAGTTGTTTCTTCAGATAAACCATTAATTCCCGCTGCCAATTCTGGGTACCTGTCTAATACCATATTGGTTAAATCGCCACCATCATCTAAAATCATATTTAGGGGTTTGCGATCTTCACCAAAGAATAAGGTTTGTTCGATACACCAATCGAATTCTTCTTCTGTCATGTCTTTCCAAGCATAAACGGCAGTACCAGCAGCAGCAATGGCAGCAGCAGCTTGATCCTGAGTAGAGAAGATGTTACAAGAACTCCAAGTGACTTCTGCACCTAAGGCTTGTAAGGTTTCAATCAATACAGCAGTTTGAATGGTCATGTGTAAACACCCCGCAATACGAGCCCCTTTTAAAGGCTGTGCCTCTTTATATTCTTCGCGCAAGCTCATTAGTCCTGGCATCTCTGCTTCGGCCAATTCAATTTCTTTTCGTCCCCATTCTGCTAAGGCGATGTCTTTTACTTTACTTGCAACGTAAGGAATTGTTTTTGTACTCATATCAATTTTCTTTTGTTTTTAAATACGAACTGTCGTTGTGTTTTGATCTCTAAAAATACTTAAATTCGCTTTATTAAAATACCTTTATAATTAGAGTTTGCAAAGATAACTATTAAGTTTCAAAATATTAAATGCCATTATACAAAACCATAACACCAAATTCACAAACTACTGTTAAAATCTGGAAAATTACAGAGTCTTACACCGATTTAATGGCAGGAGTGTCTTTAGAGTCGCCTGCTTTAGAGCGGGTTACTGCTATGAAAAGCGAATGGCACCAACGTGGCTTTTTAAGTGTACGTTGGCTATTGGCAGCGTTTGGTTATGCAGATAAAGACCTGTATTACGATGCCTTTGGGAAGCCCTATTTGAGAGATGGTAAACAAATTTCTATTACCCATTCGTTTCATTTTTCGGCAGTTATTGTAAGTGATGGTATTGTGGGGATAGATTTGGAAAAGCAGCGCGATAAAATAGCAGTTATAGCGCATAAGTTTGTAGATTATGAGTTTGACTATTTAAAGGAAGCCGCAGCAGATTACGTGCAAAAACTCACGGTAATATGGTGTGTTAAAGAAGCCTTGTACAAACTGTTTTGTACACCAGGTTTGAGTTTTAAAGCGCATTGTTTGGTTATTCCTTTTAGCTTAGAAGCGCAAGAAACATTGGCTTGGATAGATTACGAAGGCACCAAGCAGCGTTACACTATCGCGTTTATACAATTTGAAGGTTTTACTTGTGCTTATGCCATTGCGTAATGGAGATATATAACGAAATTATAGCAGCACGTGCAGCAGGAAAGAAATGTTTGGCGGTTTTAATAGACCCAGACAAGTTTACTGTGGCGCATACACAACCATTTGTGGCAAAGATAGAGGCATCTGCAGCCACACATATTTTTGTTGGCGGGAGCATTGTAGATGCAGAAGCAACAGGTGTATTGGTAGCTCAGATAAAGCGTTATACACAGTTGCCAGTGGTTTTATTTCCTGGGGATGTTACTCAAATTACAGAACATGCAGATGCACTTTTGTTTTTAACACTTTTATCGGGAAGAAATCCCGAGTACTTAATAGGGAAGCATGTTGCTGCAGTCTCTAAGTTAAGGACTATGGCTCTGGAAGTGATCTCTACGGGCTATATTTTAGTAGAGAGTGGCAATACTACGGCTGTAGCCAAAGTTACAGGGACTGCACCATTAGCGAGACATAATGCGCAATATATTGTAGATACCGCAAAAGCAGGGGAGCTGTTAGGTGCTAAGTTAATGTACTTAGAGGCAGGTAGCGGTGCAGCGTCTCCTATACCTGTTGAAGTTATCAGTGCTGTAAAATCAGAATTGGACATCCCCTTAATTGTTGGAGGTGGTATAAGAACAAAAACAGCTCTAGAAGCGGCCTTTCGCGCCGGTGCTACTCTTGTGGTTATAGGGACTGCTTTAGAGGAGGATGAAATGTTTTTTTCAGATTTAAACCTTTAGACATTTACGGTTCAGGTTTGTAGTAAAAAAGTACCTTTGAAACTACAGTTTGACGAAAATAAAATTATTACACCTATAATTATTGCCTTGTAGACATTGGTTTACTTTTTTTACACCAGTAATTACGTTTTGATACAATTATCGTATCAAAAGTTAAATTTAAAAGTACTTTAAGAAGTACTATAACTTATAAAACAGTACGGATGTTTGCCGAAAAAGATATTGAACAGATTCATGATAAAGGCATAACCTTAGATGAGGTTAATGCTCAAATTAAACGTTTAAAGCATGGCATGACACATGCCAACTTGCTGTCTGCTGCAACTATAGGGAGAGGTATAAATGCTTACGATGCGGAAGAAGTAGAGGCTTTAATAGCTCATTATGAAGCCCGTGTTGAAGATATAGATGTTTTAAAATTTGTACCTGCCTCTGGAGCAGCAACCCGAATGTTTAAATTTTTATTTAAATTTTTAAATGAGTTTGATCCTGCTCAGGGTGATTTTAAAAAATATGCTGAAAGTCAGAGAGATGATTTAATTAAAACATTTACAGAACAGTTAGATGTCTTTCCTTTTTATGAGGAAGTTATGTTAAAATTGAAAACAACTCTACCGCACTATGACACTTTAAACGCAGATGAAAAATACTATCAGTTTGTGAAACTAATGCTTTCGGAAGATGGCTTAAACTACAGTTTTTTCCCGAAAGGCCTTTTACCATTTCACAAGTATGGTGCAACCTACATCACAGCATTTCAAGAGCATTTGTTTGAGGCGTCTTTATATGCCAGCTCGCAAGGTAAAGCAAATCTTCATTTTACAGTATCTGAAAAACATCACAAGTATTTTCTAGAAGAATTTAAAGCCGTGCAAGCGGATATTGAAGCTAAAACGGGACTTCGTTTTGGGGTGTCTTTTTCATACCAAAAAGAAGCTACAGAGACCTTAGCGCTTACTAAAGATAAAAAGGTCTATCGAAAAGAAGATGGCTCTATATTGTTTAGACCAGGAGGGCATGGTGCACTTTTACAAAATCTTAATGATTTAGAAAGTGATATCGTTTTTATTAAAAATATAGATAATATCGTTGTTGCAGAACGCAATGTGGAATGCGCACGGTATAAAAAATTACTAGCAGGTACCTTGTTGAAAGTGCAAGAGCAAGTTTTTGACTATTTGAAGCAGATTGATGCAGGTGAAGTTGATGATGCTGCCGTTACAGCAATAGCTTATTTTTTAAGAAAACAACTTAATGTATATGTCGATGACAATTTTGGAGATTTTAGTTTAGAAGAGAAGCTAAAATACGTTAAATCGAAGTTGGACCGCCCTATACGTGCTTGTGGTATGGTTAAAAATGAAGGCGAACCTGGAGGTGGCCCTTTTTGGGTAAAAGCGCTTAATGGAGAGATCTCACTTCAAATCGTAGAATTTGCGCAGATTGATTTTAGTAAAAAACGACAGCAGTCTATCGTGTATAAAGCCACGCATTTTAATCCAACAGATTTGGTTTGTGGGGTTAAGAACTATAAAGGTGAAAAATTTAATCTGTTAGATTATGTAGATCCTGAAGCTGCTTTTATCACTATGAAAACTCAAAATGGTGTAGATATACAGGCCTTAGAGTTGCCAGGCTTATGGAATGGCAGTATGGCGTCTTGGAATTCTATTTTTGTTGAAGTCCCTGTTGATACGTTTAACCCTGTTAAAACAGTAAACGATTTGTTAAAGCCAGTACATCAAGCCTAGTCAAAATTCGTTTTGATTATTGATTGGTATATGTATTTTATATTGAGTCCTAAGAATAGCATTGTTGGTTTTAGGACTCAATATAAATTTACAGGCTATTTTTCTTCTAAAACAGCATCGAGTCTTAGTAACTGATTTTCAAAGCCAAAAGTTTCAAGTAATTCTATAGCTTTAGCGCTGCGCGCTCCAGATTTGCAATAGACTACCAAAGGTTTAGAAGTCTTTACTTCATCATAACGTACATCTAGTTCGCCTAAGGGAATGTGTTGTCCGCCAATATGAAATAGTTCACGTTCCCAATCTTCGCGTACATCGAGTAAATTGTATAGGACACGTTGGTCTTGGAGGTCTTCTAAACTAATTTCATCTAAATGTTCAGGAGTGGTGATGCCACAAAATAAGGCATAGTTGTCTTGAAGTTTTTGAACAAGCGCTTCCTCTGTTTTATCGAACTCTAAGATAAGCTGTCTGTGGCTTAGCATGTCGTAGGTTAAAAGCTGTCCAGAAAGCGGGGTGCCAATACCACAAATTATTTTAATGGCTTCATTGGCTTGAAAACTTCCAATAACACCTGGCAAAACGCCCAGAACACCAATATCTGAACAATTAGGAACAGTTCCAGGTTTTGGAGCCGTAGGATACAGGCAACGGTAGGTAGGGCCATTATTATAGTTAAAGACACTAAGTTGGCCTTCAAATTTAAAAATAGCACCATAAATAAGAGGTTTGTTAGTAAGTACGGCAGCATCATTGACG
>CAZLTR010000098.1:0-12252 GCA_964562415.1 uncultured Hyunsoonleella sp.
CCATAAAAATCACTGGATCGTCATCTCGAATAGCTGCTTTTAATAACCCTTTAGCATCGTAAGGGTTCGATGGCACTACAACTTTTAGACCTGGCGTATTAGCAAACCAATTTTCGAAAGCTTGAGAGTGCGTTGCTCCCAATTGGCCCGCTGAAGCTGTTGGACCACGAAATACGATTGGACATTTAAATTGGCCTCCAGACATTTGTCTAATTTTGGCCGCGTTGTTTATAATTTGATCAATTCCAACCAAAGAAAAGTTAAAAGTCATGTACTCTACGATAGGTCTGTTACCTGTCATAGTAGAACCTATAGCAATTCCTGCAAAACCAAGTTCTGCTATTGGAGTGTCAATAACACGTTTTTCTCCAAATTCGTCTAACATGCCTTTTGATGCTTTGTAAGCACCATTATACTCTGCAACTTCCTCTCCCATTAAATACACACTTTCATCTCTGCGCATTTCCTCGCTCATGGCTTCGCAAATTGCTTCTCTAAATTGAATTGTCTTCATTTAACTTCTTTTAACTTCTTTTGTTGAGTCGCAAAAATAGTAATATTTCATTAAAAAGTGTTACAAAAAATTATATGTTATTTGTAAATAACAAGCTGCTTTTTTGATACATTTATAATTCACAAACTTTTTTTAAAGATGTTTCGACAACTCTCTTTTTTTTTAGCTTTATTGGTCTCCTTTAATTTGATAGCGCAGGAATCTAGTTTATGTCCTCTATTAAGGACTCAAATTGGCATAGAAAACAGTGACAATGTTCCTGAAAAAAACGCAAACCCAGACGGTACGATTACCTTAACGCATCAAGATGAAAATATAACAGCTCTTTTTGCTGATTTTACCATACATGACTTCTACCCTTCGTTTCCTACTGCCGATCCAAATGGGGAGCTCGTGAAATATTACACCATTGCTTACGAAAACAGAAATCTCATTACCCGACTGCATAACGAAGTGCCTTCTTCTGTTTTTGAATCTCCTGATTTATCAACACAGCCCATAGATAATAACTTAATTGATTTTGTAGATGGTAAGACCTTTAGACTTAGCAAAGAAAAACACGTTACTGATGTTCTTACAACCCTAGCAGATTTTGAAGACGTTCCTGAAGGTTTCATTTTAGACATCACATTTACCTATGATATTGATAACGAGATATTAAATCTAGAGCCTAAAACCACAACACCTTGTGGCAATACTTTTAACATAGGTTTAAAAGGCGAAGGCGAGAACGCGTTTACAGACCGTTTGCAAACATGGCGTTCTACTCCTTTAGAGCCTTCTACCAATTCTAGTGGTAGTAACTGTGACATAGAACTAGAACGCTCATTGTATTCCCTTTTTGAAATTGCCTGTGCCAACATCAATAATGGCCCTATTGTATATGCTATAAATACTATAGATAATACGATCACTTTTACACGATCTAATCTTTTCTTTGGTTCTAACAGTTTTATATTTAATGCCAATATACTATCTACAAACGCCAACATAAGCAGACTAGAAGAGATGTCTCTTATTTTAGCACCATCTACCCGCTATCTTAATTTTACAAATACTCATAATAAAACACTCGACATTGAGGTATATTCCATACTTGGCGAAAAAATATTAGCTAAAACACCTTATGTTAACAATAGCATCCATTTAAACTTGTTTTCTAAAGGCATGTATCTTATTCGATTGTCTGATGCTAAAGGCCATTACAAGAATTTCAAAATTATAAATTAATACAAAAAAGCACAATTACGCTATTACGTAATTGTGCTTTGTATCTATTTATTGTTTATCTTATTAATTCACAACCAATTTATGAATCGTTCTTTGGTTGTTTGCATCGGTAACACTAACTAAATAAATCCCTGCTTTAAACACGCCTTCAGTATTTATTTGTAAATGCGATTGGTTGATTTTAGTTTTAAATATCTGCTTTCCTAGTACATCGTGTATCGCAACATCTGCCGTTGGCACTCCTCTTAAAGCAATTGTAAATGAAGATGTTGTTGGATTAGGATACAACACTACTGTATCTTGATCTTCTCGTTGTGTGTCATTTACAGATAAAATTGGTGTTCCTATTCCAAAACTCATATCTACCTTAATCACAGAATAAGGTGGTACTAAGATAGCATCTACATCATTTTCTTGGTTTGAATATGGGGTTGATGTTGTAGATCCTAAATGCTCCCATCTTACACCACTTGCACTGTAATTGGTAAAAGTCTCTCTAATATCACCTCTATTTACAAACACTCTTGCCATGGCATTGGTTTTATTTGTAATGATAAAACGAGGCGTTCCATCTGCTCTTTCTACACTTAGAACATGAATAGATTTTCCTTCTTGAGCAACACCACCAACCCTTAAACTTGGTGCCGTTACACTTACATCATTAAACACGTTCGCATTTTTTAAATTATCTCTTAAGATACCGTAAACATCGCCATAACCTGTAGTTCCTATTACAACGTTCGCATTCGATCCACTTACCGTATATTGTTGATTGGCACCTACAGCAGAAAACCAATTTACACGTTCTACCTCAAGACGCTCATTATCTGTTATGATGTGCGAATAAATATCTGCAGTACCTAAAAAACTAGCACCTATGGCTGCTGTCTCACTTCCAGACACGCCCCACTCTGTTAGCCATATGCTATTTTTATCAGCAGAGACTTGGGTTTTACAATAGGTTAAAGTTTGATTCATAATTTCACTCGCTGAAATTAAATTCCTTAAAGATTGCGCTGTAAGATCTTCTGGTTCTATTCCCTCTGTCCTTTGTTCTGTAACGTATCTATGTACCACTATAGCATCAAAAAAACTTTCATCAACCGTAATGGCATCGTTATAATTTTGATGAAAGTCTCTACCACTTTGATTTTGCGTTGGGTCTCCTCCTCTAAAAGATATTGGAATACCAAATCTAACGGTTCTATCTAAAGTATTAGCTCTATTTTTTATATTAGTGACCACATCCCTGGCTCTCGCTACCCATTGCGCTTCTGTATTTATGGTTCCAGATCTTTGACTCCTAAAAAAGAATTCATTACCTAATTCCATATCTCTTACGTCATGACCATCGGCAATCATAGAGGACCATCGTCTACCGTTGGAGTCGGCATCGTTACCAATTATACTCAATACAGTTAATAAATCTAATGGCTTACCATTACTAATAGCTCTATCAAAAATACCTCTTAAAGAAGGGTAACCAATGCGTACAGTCGTAGGACTATCATGTAACGATATAAGGCGTCCATTTATAAAAAAGGGATCTATTATATGTCTAGAATCTGCTGCCGCTAGTTCCTCACCTTCATCATCTACTACGCGTTCCCAATGGTAAGTATTAGCAAATACACCCTGTGGGAACCTCAATACTACAGGATCGTTATTTGCTATAAAATCTTGACCATTTGGGCCGTTAAAACCTTGATTAAATCTCCTTACTGACTGACCAGTACTAGGATCTATCTCATCTGTTCTAGACAATAAAGATCTTGCTACGCTAGTATTAAAATCTACATTACTACCTAACAATAAATTATTAAAAGGACTTACACCTGCAGTTGTATTTATGCTTACAGTAGCATTAAAAGCCCCATTATCTAAATCTATCGCATCATAAGGAAAGGCTATTTGCGCAAAAGCAAAGTTGCCACTACAATATATTACACATAGAAAGAAAAGTTTATTTATTTGTGCTACTAGATTTAATTCATTTTTTTTCATACCAATTTATTTTAGATCTTAAATTTTAGGTTTTGTATTAGAGTCGTCAATTTAAATTTTAATTAAATATGAGCTAAGGTGGTAAGATATAAACCTCTTAAAAAGACCAGGTTTAAGCAATTTGTTTTTTTATAAAAATACAATAAATTAACTGAAAATCAGTCAATAACAACAAAAAACCCCAACACTAAAAGCGTAGTTGGAGCTTTTTCTTCATAAGAACTATTCTTGCAATTAATTAACTACTAATTTACTTACAAAACTTCTATTGCCTTGATCTGTAACTCTTACAAGATATATCCCAGATTTTAATAACCCGTCGTTTTGCAATTGTAAGTTTTGTGTTGTAGTTCGTGTTCTAAATACTTCTTTACCTAACATATCGGTAATAACAACATTGGCTTCTCTTATGCCATTTAAAGTTATATTAAATGTAGACGATGCGGGGTTAGGGTGGATTATAACATTAAATTGATTGTCAATACCATCTATACTTTCTGTAGATAAAATAGGAGTACCTATTCCAAAACTCATATCCACCTTTACAAAAGAGTAGGCAGGTACTACAATAGCATCGACATCGTTTTGCTGATCTGCATAGGGCGTACTTGTAGTTGTACTTAAACTCGTCCAAGTAAATCCAGTCGCATTATAATTAATAACGTTTTCTGGATTACCATCTATAGTTAAAGCCACTCTTGCAGGGCGATTCGCTTTGTTGGTTATAATTAACCGCGGCGTACCGTCTTCTCTTTGCGTCGTTACCACATTAATAGCTGTAACGTCTTGTGGTTCTCCCGCCTCTGTAAGCATAGGAGATTGTAGGTCTACTTGGTTAAAAATAGTAGCATCCTTTAAATTATCTCTAAATGTGGTATAAATATCACCATAACCTGTCCTTCTGGTAACAATCTCACCATTTTCACTTGTAGCGGTATATTGTGCATTAGAGCCATGAGAGGAGAACCAGTTAAGACGTTCTATCTCTAAAGTCTGTTCATTTCTAATAAAATGTGTGTAGGTATCTGCCGTACCTAAAAAACTTGCACCAACACCTTCTACGCCACTACCAGCAACTCCCCATTCGGTCAACCATATTGCATTTTTATCTTCACTTACTTGGCCTTTACAATACTCTAATGATTGGTTCATCATGTAACTTGCTCTTAAAAGGTATCCAAAATCGTTCGCATTAAGATCTTCTGGAGCTACATCATTTGTACGGCGCTCTCTAACATATCTGTGCACCACTAACGCATCGAAAAAGCTTTCATCTTGGGTAATTAAATCGTTAAAACGTTGATCGCCATCTCTTCGGCTTTGTGGTTCTCTAGGGTCTCCAGGTCTATAGGCAATTGGTATCGCAAAACGTACGGTACGCCCCAATGTTTGAGCTCTGTTTCTAATCGCTTCTACTATGGCACGTGCTCTTACACGCCATTTCGCTTCTGTATCTATGGTTCCCGAACGCTGTGTTCTAAAAAAGAATTCGTTACCCAACTCCATATCTCTTACATCAAATCCATCGTTTATCATAGATTCCCAACGTCTAAGATTAGAATCGGCATCGTTCCCTACCACATTAAGACCTGTTAATAAATCTAGTGGTTTACCATTTGCTTCAGCAGTATCGAAAATACCTCGAAGCGAAGGGTATCCCACTCTCACATCTATAGGGCTCGTATGGCTTATTTCACCTCTAACCACTAACGGATCTACAATATTTCGAGAATCGGCAGCGGCAATTTCTTCACCTTCCTCATCTACGATACGTTCCCAATTGTAAAAATTCATAAACACGCCTTGCGGAAAACGGATTACTACAGGGTCGTTTTCTGCAATAAAACGTTGGCCTTCTAAGCCATTAAACCCTTGTCCTGTTCTATTTCTAACCAACACACCATCTCGAGTTCTTAAGAGATCTGCACGAGATAATAGCCCAATAACTCTTCCCGAATTAAAGTCGACGTTACTCCCCAATAAAAAGTTATTAAATGGCCGTACGCCTCCACTGGTATTTATTGCAACAGTATTGTTGAACGCCCCATCTACTAAAGGTAATTCATCGAATGGAAAATCTTCTTGAGCTTGTAATGTTGTAATACAAGCACCAAATACCAGGGTTAAACGCAAAAGGTAATGCGCTTGTTGAACTAAAAAATGGTAATGTTTCTTCATTGGTTTTCTTTCGTTAGTCCTTATACAAATTGGATGCTTACATTATTTAACAAAAAAAACCACTTACAACAGCTCTTGTTGTAAGTGGTATAGATTTTATGTACTCTCAAAAAGCAGAATACTCTACATTAGTTGATTATTAACTTACTGTTATACGCCTTATTGTTTTGGTCGGTTACGCGAATCAAGTATAACCCTGCTTTAAAAGTATTGCCTTTTTGTAAAGCTATATTTTCTTCCTGCGTTGTAGTTTGATAAATCACTTTACCTAAAAGATCTGTAATTACAATATCTGCGCGTTCCATCCCTTTTAAAGCTATATTAAAATAATCTGTTGTTGGATTTGGATATAGGGTCACTGACGTTGCATCGTTTTCTAAAACTTCTTTAGTATCACTTATCGATTTTGCAACAGCATTATCGAAAGTCACCTCAACGCGCATTACAGAATAGCGTGGAATACTTATCGTATTTTGGTTGTTTCGTATTACGGCACTTCTAACTGTGGGATTTAATGTTCTTAATGTATTCATACTAATTCCAGAAAGCCTTACATTAAAACTACGCTGGGTATTGCCATTACGTCTTAAAGTTAATCGTGTAGAGCGGTTTGCTAAATTAGTCACAATATATGTAATTCTATTACTTCCACGTCTTACTGCTATAGCATTTACGGCTCTAGATTCTACATTACCCCTGTCTACAAGATTATCTGTGGTAACCACTATGTTTTCATACAAATCGGAATCCCTTAGCACACTACGAAATATTTCATATACTCTCCCGTATCCTGTAACCGTTCTAGTACTGTTTGCGTCGAATCTATATTGAGCATTCGAACCTAATGAAGAGAACCAATTGATACGTTCTAACTCTAATCTGTTTTGGTTTCTAATAAGGTGTGTATAGGTATCGGCAGTTCCTAAAAATGCAGCACCTATACCTTCGGTAGCGGCTCCTGCAACTCCCCATTCTGTTAACCAAATAGAATTTTTACTTTCACTTACTTGCGTTCTTGCATAGGTTAAAGACACATCCATAATACGACTTGCAGTTAATAAACGTCTTAAATTCTCTCCTGTTAAGTTTCGTGGTAAAATACCGTTTTCTCTTTGCTCTCGAATATAGCGATGCACAACAATAGCATCGAAAAAGCTTTCATCTTGGGTAATTAAATCGTTAAATTGTTGATCGCCATCTCTACGGCTTTGCGATTCTGTTGGATCTGAAGCTCTGTAAGTAATTGGGATTCCAAAACGTACAGTCCTACCTAACCGTCTTGCTCTCCCTCTTATATTAGTCACTATTCTACTTGCTCTGTTTCGCCATTGCGCTTCTGTGTTAATGGTGCCACTACGCTGACTTCTAAAGAAAAACTCGTTGCCCAGTTCCATATCGCGCACATCAAAGCCATCGTTAATCATAGATTCCCAACGCCTACCGTTGGATACGCCATCATTACTAACCACATTTAAAACAGTGAGTAAATCTAATGGTCTTCCATTAGCCTCGGCCGTATCAAAAATACCGCGTAAGGCTGGGTATCCAACCCGTACGTTTACAGGGCTGTCATGTTCAACCACAAGTCGGCCTTCTCTCCTAACAGGAAACGGGTCTACTATATTTCTAGAGTCGGCCTCTGCAATCACATTACCTGAAGCATTTCTTACTTGTTCCCAATTATACGAATTAGCAAAAACGCCTTGAGGAAAACGTAATACAACAGGATCTCTAGCTTCTATAAAATCTTGTGCCAGTTGCGAATTAAAGCCTTGGGTAGGTTGGTTTTCATTGATTACTCTACCATCAGGAGCTAATAATGGTGCTCTATTAATTCTTAGCAAATTAATAGGTACTGCATTAGCGTCTAGACCCCAATAATAAATTATTAAAATTTGTTGTACCACCATTAATATTTATGGTCGTGTTAAACGACCCATCACTATTATCCTGCGGGATCGCAGAAAAAGGAAAATCACTCTGCGCCGTTGCCGCGAATGCCCCCAATAGACATAACCCTACACTAAGTTTGGCAACACTTTGAGGAATTAAAAATTTGTTGTTTTTGTTTTTCATTTTCATATCAATTTAATTTTAGTTGTTTGCAATCTGACACTCAAAAAAAAACACTATCCACCTTATACATCTACCAAATGGCAATGCATTGCTACTAAAATATAAGGCTGTAAAAAGCTATAACTTACGCTCAAATGATTTGAAATACATTGCGTATTTCTACTCCATGCTAAGCATTAGCATAATTGAATTATTTTAAAAAGTCTGAAAAATTCCAGGAAAGTTTTGTAACGTAATTTTATTTAGTTTCTTTTTAGTATTAGTGGTTTAGCAGTTTTTTTTCAAACATATATAAAATAAATTAAGAACTTAACAATTTTAACGTTTGAGCCAAGTTTTTAACTAAAAATCAAATTATTATGTTAGCTAGCTAACATACCACCTCTCTTAATACATTTTAAAACTCAAAAAGGCCAATGCTTTTTTAATGCATTGGCCTTTACTTAAAAAATTCTACCTCATGTATTAAGTCTATAAAATTAAATTACACCTTAACGTAAAATAGTTGTAACACTTATTTAAGCTATTTTTATATTGTTCTTCTCTGCGTACATTTATTCTATAACTAATTTACTGTTATATGTTTTATTTGTTACTTTAACAAGATAAACTCCTGTTTTAAATGTATTGCCTTTTTCCAGTTCTAGTTGTCCTTTAGTCGTTTCGGTTTGATAAACCACTTTACCTAAAAGATCACTTATTTCTACATTTGCGTTCTCCATACCATTTAAAACAATCTTAAATTTAGAGCCTGAAGGATTAGGGTATAGCACTACTAAATGCTCTTGATCTATAGATTCTATTGAAGCACCTCCCTGGTTCTTAGCCGAGTTACTATCAAAATTCACCTCAAGCTTCATGATTGTATACCCTGGAATGTCTACATAATTTTCATTTGTTTTTCTATCCTCTTCTAATATTGTTGGAACTGTAGCTATTAAAGATGGCATGGTAAGTCCTGTTGTAGTAACATCAAATCCATTTTGTGCATTCCCTTGTCTTTCCAAGAACAATCGGGTAGGCACATTTGCCAAATTTGTTACCAGATACGTAATACTATTTTGCGAGCGTCTTATAGCCAATGCATTTACTGCTTCAGAGGGTTCTACATTAGCAGCTGTTTGTCGATTTGCACTAGGATTTAAAGCGGCAGTTTGCACTTCTATTGTATTAAAAATATCAGAATCTCTTAAACTGCCACGAAACATCTCATAAATTCTACCGTAACCTGTTGTGAACCTCTGCTCTTTATCATTAAATTTATATTGGGCATTCGAACCAAATGTAGAAAACCAATTGGTACGTTCTAATTCTAATCGTCGCTCATTTCGAATTAAATGTGTGTACGTATCCGCAGTCCCTAAAAATGATGCACCAACACCTTCCTCTCTACTTCCTGCTACTCCCCATTCTGTGAGCCAAATAGAATTTTTACTTTCACTTACCTGTGTTTTGGCATACATTAAAGAAATATCCATAAGGCGACTCCCAGTAAGTAAACGTGCCAAACTATTTTGTGTTAATTGGTTTGGGCTAACGTCACTGCTTCTTTGTTCACGTACATAGCGGTGTACTACAATCGCATCAAAAAAACTTTCGTCTCGCGTAACCAAGTCATTAAAACGCTGGTCGTTAATTCGTCTCATTTCACGTTCTAATGGGTCTGAAGCACGGTATGTAATTGGCAACCCAAACCTAACGGTTCTCTCCGTACCAGCGCGTGCCCTAATAGCTTCTACGATACTTTTTGCTCTTTCTAACCATGGGCCTATCATATTAATAGTACCACTGCGCTGTTCTCTAAAGAAAAACTCATTACCAAGCTCCATGTCTCTAACCTCATAACCATCTTCAATCATAGATTGCCAGCGTTCGCTATTAGAATCTGCATCATTATTTATAATATTAAGTACTGTTAACAAATCTAAGGGCTTCCCATCTGCCGCTGCTCTATCGAAAATACCTCTTAGCGCTGGGTAGCCCAAACGCACATCAGGATCCGATTCAAAAGCCACTTTACCATCAACCTCAAAAGGATCTACTAAATTTCTAGAATCGGCCTCGGCAATCACATTCCCATTTTCATCTTTTACTGGTTCCCAATTATATGTATTTGCAAAAACGCCTTGTGGAAAGCGAATCACAACAGGATCTCTGTCTTCTATAAAATCTTGAGCAGTCTGCGAATTAAATCCTTGGGTAGCTCTGTTTGAAATCAAAACATTACCTTCTGCATCTTTTAAATCGGCTCTATTCACAGCAGACAGGTCTCTTCCATTAATATCTACATTTGAGCCTAAAAGCAAATTATTAAATTCGCGTGTTCCTGCACCTACATTAATTGTTGTAGAAAAAAACGATTCCCCAGCATCTAAAGGTATAGATCTTAATGGAAACGCTGTGTTGGAATTATTTTGTGCGTGCATACCAAGCATTCCCAATACCATAAAGGAAAAAATAGTTTTAAAAAAAAATTGTGTATTCATAATTAGTTTAATTTTACTAAATACATCAAGCACATAAGCTCTACTTTGTATTATGTATGTTACTTATATTCTTTAGTGTTATTATTCAAACTAAAACTCTAAAAAGAGCTGTGTTTTTAAATTGTAGTATTATCCAAAAAGTTCATTAATCTAAATACAGCTTAATTCCTTTTTTGGTGTTCTAATTTTACAGCATAGGCATTTTAATTTAAAGCGAATACGTTTTGTATTTTTTATGCGAGCTGCGCATAGAGCTGCACTAATACCTTACTTATTATTTTATAACTAAGATAATTTCACCACATAGACGTATCAACAGATTTTTGGTTCTTCCTTTGAAATAGCATAGCTTTTGCTTTTAAACCGTATGCTGTACTATTTTCTAAAATTTGCACTATTTTATCCTTTTATATTTACGCAAGATTTTTAATGTAAAATCGTTAAAGCTACAGAGTTTAACACCCTAGCCACCACTTCTATTCCCATTAAAAAACAACGTTCAACCACCTAAATAAAATTATAACACGCACACTATCAACACACAACAATAAAACAATTGTTCAATGAGAAGAGCGTATTATTAACAAGATTTCCTTTTAAGACAAGTCTCACAAAAACAACATGTCATAGATTTACGAGGCTTAAAAATACTATGCATGCATAGTATTTTTCAAATAAAATACCTAACTTCGTTGTTATTAATGAACAGCTAAGAGTTTTAATACATATTTTATGAAGATATTAGTTTGTATAAGTCATGTTCCAGACACGACTTCTAAAATAAATTTTACAGACAATGACACTAAATTTGATACAAACGGGGTGCAGTTTGTGATCAACCCTAATGATGAATTTGGTCTTACCCGTGCCATGTGGTTTAAAGAAAAGCAGGGTGCTAATGTAACCGTGGTAAATGTAGGTACTCCAGAAACAGAACCTACACTACGTAAAGCTTTAGCCATAGGTGCAGATGCTGCCATTCGTGTTAATACCATTGCTAAAGATGGTATTGCTGTAGCTAAAGAACTGGCAAAGATTGTAGCCGATGGCAGTTACGACTTAGTAATAGCGGGTAGAGAATCTATAGACTACAATGGGGGCATGGTACCAGGCATGCTTGCAGGGCTTACAAAAGCTAATTTTGTAAACAACTGCATAGGCTTAGAAATTGATGGTACGACAGCGACTGCAGTAAGAGAAATTGATGGTGGAAAAGAGACTGTAAGTACAAGTTTACCTTTAGTTATAGGGGGCCAAAAAGGCTTAGTAGAAGAAAGCGACCTTCGCATTCCAAATATGCGTGGTATTATGATGGCTAGAAAAAAGCCGCTAACGGTTGCCGAACCAACTCATGCCGATGCACAAACACAGGCTGTTAAATTTGAAAAACCAGCAGAAAAAGGTGCTGTGAAACTTGTACCAGCAGACAACATTGACGAATTAATTAATTTACTTCACAACGAAGCTAAAGTAATTTAATGTTCTAAACCATTCCGAATGTATTTCGGAACTCCTATTTAAATAATAAGTACCTGAAATAGACTCAGGACGAAAAAAAGATTTTTATGTCAGTTTTAGTATATACAGAATCCGAACAAAATAAATTTAAGAAAACAGCCTTTGAAGTGGCGTCTTATGCCAAAGCCGTAGCAGAGCAGTTAGGAACAACAGTAACTGCTATTACCATAAATACAGACGACGTTACACCTTTGGGACAATATGGTGTTGATAAGGTGTTACAAGTTAATACCCCCAAACTAGAGG
>CAZLTR010000099.1:0-4844 GCA_964562415.1 uncultured Hyunsoonleella sp.
TAACGATTGGTTTGATTTGCTGTTAAGAGAAGCACCTATATACAATGCAGACGTTTCCATATCGGGCACGAACGATAATGTTAACTACTATACATCTTTAAATTATTTTAATCAAGAAGGTATTATAATTACATCTGGTATTGAAAAATATATTTTCAGATCGAATTTAGATATTAAACTAAGTGGTAAATTGAAAACAGGGTTTAGAGTGAATTATTCCCGTTTAGAACAAGACAATGGGGTTGTAGGTTTTGGGACAGCTTTTGCTACTTTGCCAACACAACCTATTCTTAATGAAGATGGAACATTTAATGGTTTTAATAATGTGGTAGGTGCACCGTTTTCTAACCCATTAGCTAATGCTCAATTAAATATTAATGAAACGTTTACTAACAATTTTTTAGGAACAGTATATTTAGAATATAGCCCTTCTCCAAAATGGACAATACGCTCAACATTTAATCCAGAGTTTAATAATGTAAAGCAAAATAGGTTTAATTCTAGTCAACAACCAAGTGTTTTAGCTGTAAACGCGTTTGGAGATGCAAGAGTAGGAACAATTGCAACAACAGGTTGGAACAATGAAAATACTGTACAATACCAAACAACATTAAATGATAAGCATAGTATTACAGCGCTAGCTGGAGCTTCGTATCAAAAGATAGAAACAGAAACTGTAGATGCTTTTGCTTTTGGAATTACAAACGATGCCACAGGGTTTAATAGGTTACAGAATTCAGATCCGCAAAGAGCAACAGTACAAAGTAATTTTATACCATTCCAATTGGAGTCTTATTTTGGCCGATTAAACTATGCTTATATGGATAAGTATTTACTAACCTTAGTAGGTCGTGTAGACGGAAGTTCTGTATTTGCATCAGGAAATCAATATGAATTTTTCCCTTCAGTAGCATTGGCATGGAAAATATCGGAGGAACCATTCATGCAAAATCAAAGCATATTTAAAGACCTTAAACTAAGAACAAGTTACGGTAAAGCAGGTAACCAAGCTATAGGTCCAGGACGCACAAATGGTGTGTTAGTAGAAGGTAATACAACACTTAATGGAGCAGAAGTGCCAGGGCTAACAATTGGTAGGCCTTCCAATCCAGCATTACAATGGGAAACAACAAGCTCTTTCGATATTGCATTAGAAGCCTCATTCTTAAAAGGAAGATTGTTTACAGAATTTAACTACTACTATAAGAAAACAGAGGATCTATTGTTAGATGTAACGATACCACGACAAACAGGTTTTACAAGTCAATTGCAAAACGTAGGATCATTACAAAACCAAGGATGGGAATTATTAATAAATTCAACCAATATTAGCAATTCCAATTTCAATTGGAATACAACATTAAATTTATCGTCAAATCAAAATGAAATATTAGATCTTGGAGGTGTCGATTTTATAGATCTTACAGTTGATGAAATTTTAGGATCTGGTAATACCAGATTAATTGTAGGCGAGTCTGTTCCTGTATTCACTGGAGTTCGTTTTTTAGGCACATGGAAAAGCCAAGAAGAAATAGATGCATCGGGATTAACCGATCCTCAAGTAGTTGGAGGGGCAAGATATGAAGATGTTAATGGCGATGGTATCATATCGACCGAAGATGCAGTTGTATTAGGAAGTCCATTACCAGATTTATTGTTTGGTCTAGAAAATTCGTTCTCCTATAAGAATTGGGATTTTTCATTTTATTTCCAAGGCACTTTAGGAAATGAAGTATACAATTTAAGAACACGAAATCACTTTTTTAATAGAGGAGAAGCTACAAAATTTGCAGAATTAGCAAACCGTTGGACACCTCAAAACCCAACATCTAATATCCCAAGAGCAGGAGCCGATTCTGTAACGGATACACCACCTAATTCTGAGTATGTTGAAGATGGGTCGCATTTGCGATTAAAAACAGTGCGTGTAGCGTATAACTTACCAGTAAAAAAAATGAATTTGGACGCACTTAAAAATGCAACATTATATGTGTCTGGAAGCAACTTATTGTTGTTCTCAGATTTCCGATTAATAGATCCAGAGACTAGTAACTTCGGAAGAACAGGGCAAGGAAATATAGCTCAAGGATTTGCAGGAGCCAATTATCCAAACCCAAGAGTGTTAACTTTAGGATTAAACGTAACATTTTAAATATAAAAACGCATGAAAACTAAACATATATTTTTATACATTTTGGTGCTATTTTCAAGTTTAAGCTGCGAAAGCTTTTTGGAAGAAGATCCAAAAGCACAAATTTCACCAGAAACATTTTTCACATCAGAAAGTGATGCTAGACAATTTATGAATGGAATTTACGCCATTTTAAAGAACAATTCCATCTATGGGCAAGTAGGCTTAGATCATTTTTATGATAATGGAGCAGACATCATAGAGCCTAATAGAGCCGCAAATTTTGTAGAACCTATAGGGAATTATTCCATGAACGAGGCTATAGCAGACCGATCCGTGCAAAAAATGAGTGTATCCGATACATGGGCAGACCTATATAGAGTCGTATTTAATGCTAATATTATTATAGATAGAGTAAGAGGAAATGATGCCATACTGCCAGATGCGCAAAAAGATATCATAGCAGACGCCACATTTGCACGCGCATTATGTTATTGGCATATATCCAATTTATGGGGTGATGCACCTTATTATAAAGAAGCATTAACTTTAGATGAAGTAAGAGGAATAGGACGAATAGACACATCTGTTATATTAGATGGTGTTTTAGAAGATTTGCGATTTGCTCAGGATAATTTACAAGATGCTTATACAGGAGAAGACAATGGTAGAGCATCCAAATGGGCTGCGGCTATTATAGAAGCCAAAATTCTTATGCAACGCAAAGAATGGCCATTGGCTTTGAGCAAATGTTTAGAAATTATCAACCAATCTCCGCATAGCTTATTGTCTAATTATGCAGATGTATTTGATCCAAACAACGAATATAATGCAGAAATCATTTGGTCTTTAGATTTTGCAAGAGATATAAGAGGGCAATTTATAGAGGGGGTAGCAGGAACAGATGGAAGTTTACGTGCAGTTTTTGGAAATGGTAACTGGAGGCCATCAATGTTTAGTCCACGTTTAGTAGACGAACCTGAAAACACAGACCAACGGGAAGCATTACGAGATACTTTAACAGCAAGAGGAGAAGCGTTTAACGGAACAGGCTTACAAGTAGCATCTCAAGATTTTGCAGAAAAGTTCCCTTTAAATGATTTAAGAAGACCATTAAATGTTTTAGATAACTATTTAGGGTTTGAATTGAAATCCCCATATATACCTAAATTCTGGAATTTAGATGTGAATAATTCGCCTCGTTTTAATCATTCAGACAATAGATTGGTATTTCGTCTTGCAGATGTATATTTAATGGCTGCTGAATGTGAAAACGAAATCAGTGGGCCTGGAGGTGCATACCAATATATACATGCAGTAAGACAACGTGCTTATGAGACACAAGCAGAATGGGAGTTAACAGGATTAACACAACAACAGTTTAGAGAAGCTATTTACGATGAGCGTAAATGGGAGTTGGCAGGAGAAGCACACAGACGTTACGATTTAATTCGTTGGGGTATTTTATTGGATGTTGTTCAAAATTTAGAGTACCGTTTTTGGAGTCCTAATGAAAATATAAGACCTTGGCATGTGAAACTTCCAATTCCATTGCAACAATTGGAATTAAACCCTATTCTATTAGAATCAGATCCAACAAATAATGGATATAGAAGAGAGAATTAACCGATTTTTGAGTAAATCACTTTTTAGTTTTGAAAAACCGAGAGATGCTATCTTTCGGTTTTTTTTATTTTTAGATGTAGTCCATTAATACATGTTTAAAGCGATACGGCAGTACTGTGCAGGATACTGGAATAGACGTAAAACAATACATTTGGGCGTACTAAATGTTAAAAAAGAATGTGTATTAAATTAAAACTAATCTTAGGGGTAGTTGTGCTAACAACATTAAGTGTAGCTTCACAAATTAAACACGGATTACGAGATGATATGGGAAGGCATATTATACCGCGAGGATTCGTTGTGAATACTAACGATAACAAAGGGGAGGTTTTTTTTAATAGTGATGATTATGCCCGTATGGTGCGTATGGGAGCTAATACTCAGGTTATACGTTTAGAATTAGGGAAGTTAAGTCGCTTTCCTGGTGGGCGGTTAGATCCTAATTATTTGAAAAAACTAGATACTTTAGTGGCTTTAGGCCAGCATTCTGGGATTAAAACTGTTTTTAAAATGACCGTTTATGGTGTAGATGAATTTAAATGGGAAGTGTTTTGGAAAAATAAAAAGGAAGAACATAAGACTTATATAGAAGCTTGGAAGGTGATTTGGAATAGGTATGCTACTAATGCCTATGTTTTAGGGTACGATATTGTTAACGAACCTAGAAAATTAACCATGTCTATTTCTTATGAAAAATTAACGAACAATTATCTAATACCTTTATATCGCGCTATAATTGATGAAAGTCGAAAAATAAATCCCAACAAAAAAATATTGTTTCAATCTATTTTTATGAATAAGGGAGAGAAAATAGATAATAACCAATATGCAGAGATAAAGACACCAATAGCTAGAGAAAATATCATTTTTGCCCCACATATATATCAAAACGATATTACTTATATTAAGAGAAATATGGATAGGTTTGATAAGGAATCCGACATGTTAAAAGCACCAATTTTAATTGGAGAGTGGGGATTTCCAACTTTTGCTGTTACAGACACGATTATAGAAGGTAATTTAGGACAGTTAAAATATAGAGAATTGTATATACGAACTGCAGAGGTTTTTGATAGAATGGGAGTGG
>CAZLTR010000099.1:4854-12243 GCA_964562415.1 uncultured Hyunsoonleella sp.
GGGTCTATTAAAGCTTGGTTTTTGGGCAACCGAACGATGCAGCATTTTTTACCAGGAGGGCCATCTACTTGGTCTATCTTTAGTGATAGTACAGATGTTGGTACTGTAGAACGCAAATATATAACAGATGTGATAGCAAGGCCTTTTCCCCAAGCGATAGCAGGAGATATTCAATCTTTTTTATTTAACCACGCCACGCGAATTTTAAATATTAATATCGTTCCAGACTATCATAAAGGGATATCAACTATATTTGTGGGCGCCAATAGACATTATCCAGATGGTTTTTCTGTTTTAATAGATGATGATATAGTCTTATACTTCGATCCTCTAAAATCAGTAGGATTAGAACTTTATAAAAGTCCGAAAGAGGTGAAAGCCTCAGATTATATTTGGGATGCTTTTAAACAGAAGTTAATGATTTTAAAATGGCCTAAGGACAGAAAGCGTTTAAACCTAAGAATAGTACCAGGGTTGCGAAATTTTAAATAAATAATTATAGACCAATAAATTTAATACTTAATGAAGAAATTAGCATGTATCATTGTTATAGCTTTAGCAATATTTAACTGTAATTCAGGAACATCATCAAAAGCAACAGGAGATACCTCAAATTTTGAAGCACCAGAAAAAGTCAAACAACTTATTGCAGAAATGACTTTGGAGGAGAAAATTGCAGAAATGACGCAAGATGCTCCAGCGAATGAAAGATTAGGAATCCCAAGAATGAAATATAGTGAAGGCTTACATGGTTTATGGGAAGATGGTGGCGTAACGGTTTATCCCCAAGCTATAGCTTGTGGTTCTACATGGGATCCTGAGTTAATCCGAAAAATGGCCTCGCAAACTGCTATAGAAGCACGTAGTTTGGATATTACACATTGTTACTCACCAAATTTAGATGTCATTACAGGAGATCCTAGATATGGTCGTGTAGAAGAATCGTATGGCGAAGACCCTTATCTTGTTTCTAGAATGGGAGTTGCTTTTATTGAAGGGATGCAGGGCACAGGAAAAGAACGTTTCGACGAAAATCATGTGCTTACTACTGCAAAGCATTTTATTGGATACCCCGAAAATAGAAGGGGTATTAATGGTGGTTTTAGTGATATGTCTGAACGCCGCTTACGAGAAATATTTTTACCACCTTTCGAAGCTGCTGTAAAAGAGGCTAAAGTAGGGTGTATTATGCCAGGACATCAGGATTTTAACGGTGTGCCTTGCCATATGAATACGTGGCTTTTAAAAGATGTTTTAAGAGGCGAATTAGGGTTTGATGGTTTTTTAGTTTCTGATAACAATGATGTGGGACGTTTACAAACCATGCACTATATTACTGAAACTAGAGCAGAAGCCGCTATTTTAGGACTTAAAGCAGGAGTAGATATGGATTTGGTGATTAAAAAGCCGCTGCACTTGTATGCATATCATACAACTGTATTAAAAGATACCTTGGAGAAAAATCCGAAATTAATAAAATACATCGACGAAGCAGCTACAAAAATACTAACGGCTAAGTATAATTTAGGTTTGTTTGATGCCAAATCAAAAACGGACAAAAAAGAAGACCAAACTATTGTGAGCCAGAAAGCACATCAAGAGCATGCTTACGAAATGGCTCAAAAAGCGATAGTTTTATTAAAAAATGAAGGTAATGTTTTGCCTTTAGACATGAATAGCATTAAATCTTTAGCAGTAATAGGACCTAATGCTCACGAAAATAAACCTAAGAAGGGGACATTTACATTATTAGGTGGGTATTCTGGAGAGCCACCTTACTATGTGTCAGTTTTAGATGGTATCAAAAAGAAAGTAGGTGATGCCGTAAAAATTAATTATGCCAAGGGTTGTGATTTATTAAGCACTTCGAAAACAGATATTCCAAAAGCAGTAGCTGCTGCCAAGCGTTCAGATGCTGTTGTTTTGGTTGTTGGAGGTTCTAAGCGTACTTGCGGAGAAGGCGGCGATCGTTCTTCATTAGAGTTATATGGGGTACAAAATGAATTAGTTGAGGCTATACACAAAACGGGGAAGCCTATTATTGTGGTATTAATTAATGGGAGACCGTTAACCATAAATTATATTGCAGAAAATAGTCCTTCTATATTAGAGACATGGTACTTGGGAATGCACTCTGGAGATGCCATAGCAGATGCACTTTTTGGAGATGTCAATCCAGGAGGTAAACTAACAGTTTCTTTTCCAAGGTCTGTAGGGCAAATTCCAACTACTTATTTAGAGCGTCCAGATTTTATAGGCTCAGGAAAAGGAAAATATAGATTTACAGATAAGTCTCCATTATTTCCTTTTGGATATGGTTTAAGTTATACAACTTTTAAATACAGTGCGCCTAAATTAGAGCAGCAAACAATTAATGTGGATGGGACTACTACAGTTTCAGTTGAGGTTACCAATACAGGAGATAGAGCAGGAGATGAAGTGGTACAAATGTATGTGAGAGACGATTATGCTTCAGTAGGCCGTTACCTTAAAATGTTAAAAGGCTTTCAACGCATCACTTTAAAACCAGGAGAAAGCAAAACAGTGTCTTTTACATTAGGATTTGAAAATTTAAACGTATTGAATCAAGAATTAAAAAAGGTTGTAGAGCCAGGAACATTTACAATTTCTGTTGGGAGTTCTTCTTTAGAAAAAGACTTACAACACACTGTATTAAGGGTTAAGTAAATTCCAAAAGTAATTGTAAACCTGAATTAACTCTAAAAAAGACTTGTGGTTTAACATATATTTTTTATATTGAACCCGATTATGAGATGTTAATGTCTTATTAATCAATAAACAAATTAAAACCTTATATAAATTAAACTAAAATTATGAGAAAAATTACAATTAAATTAGTAGCTTTTTTATTATTTACTGCTTCTGCTGTTCAGGTACAGGCTCAGGCCTTTCCTAATGCAGATGGAACTTTCAGAATTAAAATTGTAGATGAAGATTTATACATAACAGCTCCAAGTCCAGGAGTAGAGGCTACAGATGAAGCTCCACAAACAGCCATTTATGCGCCTTTAGATGCTGATGCTCCTGAGCAAGTCTTTACCATAACAGGTACGGGACAATTTTTTGATGATAACCCAGATAGTACTCCAACTTGGACTATATTTTGTAATGCCGCTGGTAAGGGACTTTTGGAATACATAGAACTTACAGCAGGTACTCCTGTAGGTTTTAAAAATAATTTAATCCTTGATGATATAGGAAATGGTTCTGGCGAATGGGGATTAAGAGGTTCTGGTACACAGTTATTTAATAACCAACGTATAGATGGTGCTTCTGCCTTAAGAAGAATTACATCTACTTCAGGAAACGTAATCATGGGAGGTGGTTTTCAAACACCTTTCGACTTTATAGAAGTAAATCCTTTAAACATTACAGGAAGTGAATTGGCATCTAATAATATTTTTGTTTCAAACCCAATTCGTAACAATACTTTAAAAATTACTACTAGTAATGTTAAAATTAAAAGTGTTTCTGTATACGATTTGTTAGGAGCTCGTGTATTAACACAATCAGGAGCTGCTTTAACATCGTTAAGCTTAAACGCATCGTCTTTAGCTTCAGGAATGTATATCGTTAAAATCGATTCTGAAAAAGGCGTATTTAGTACAAAAATCTTAAAATAATATATATCTGTCAAGATAATAAAGCGGTTAGAAACTTAACGAGTTAAACCACGCAAGATCAAGATATTTTATTTATTCAATCAAGCAAAAGGTAGTAATTTTAAATTACTACCTTTTGTTATTTATTAAAGACATTTAATGTCTTAATTTTTATTTGTTATTAGAGTTTTTAGCACATATCTTCTAGGTGTTGAGACATTTTAATGAAATAGACTACCTAATCACAACTAGTATGAGTTTTATAGCGTTCTAAACGCTATTTTCTTAGTAATGCTAATTTTATAGGATGCATAAATATGTTGTAATGCTATAACTAGTGTTGTGTGTATGGTCTATCTATAAAGATCGTTCGTATATTTGGAATCTGCACTCATTTATCTTACAAGTGGGGCTTGGTTAAACACTATTAAACTCATACTTTAAAAACAAATTGGTTGAATTAAAATGAAACATTTGAAAACTTTAATCTTAGTAGCGCTATTAATAATAAGTGCAAATTTTAATTTAAACGCTCAAACAAATTGTGATGCTAAGTTATGGCAGAACGACGCATTAAGCTTTGATGAGCGTGTTGAATTATTATTAAATTGTTTAACTGTAGATGAAAAAATATCTCAGTTACTTAACGCGAGTAGTGCTATAGATCGCTTCAACATAAAATCGTACGATTGGTGGAACGAGGCACTTCACGGTGTGGCTAGAGGCCCAAAGGCAACAATTTTTCCACAAGCTATAGGTTTGGCATCTACATTCGATAGAGCCTTAATTCAAAAAGTAGGTAGCGTGATTTCTACCGAAGCAAGAGCAGTTAATAATCACTTAGTAAAAAGTAATGGGGAATTTATCCGTTATATGGGATTATCGTTCTGGAGTCCTAATGTAAATATTTTTAGAGACCCTAGGTGGGGTAGAGGGCAAGAAACCTATGGTGAAGACCCTTTTTTGTCAGGACAAATAGGTGCTTCATTCATAAAAGGGATGCAAGGCGACCACCCAAAGTATTTAAAAACTGCAGCATGTGCTAAACATTATGCTGTACATAGTGGACCAGAAGCAGATCGCCATAGTTTTAATGCTATAGTAAACCCTCAAGATTTAAAAGAAACCTATTTGCCAGCATTTAAAGCATGTGTAGATGCAGGAGTCGAAGCAGTAATGTGTGCTTATAATAGAACTAATAACGAAGCCTGTTGTGGCAGCCCTACTTTGTTACAAAGTATACTTAGACAAGATTGGGGATTTAAAGGTCATGTTTTAAGTGATTGTTGGGCGATACGCAACTTTCACCAATCTCATAAAATAACAGATACACCAGAGGCTTCGGCAGCGTTGGCTTTAAAGAGTGGGACTAACTTAAATTGTGGCGACACCTACCATAAGTTAGGAAGTGCTTTGGAACAAGGCTTAATAACTGAAGACGATATTAATAAAGGTTTACGTCCATTGCTTAAAACACGATTTAAGCTAGGGATGTTTGATGCTCCAGAAGTTAATCCCTATTCAAACATTGGTTTAGATGCCGTACGTTCTAAAGCACATATTGCTTTAACCCGAGAAGTAGCACAAAAATCAATAGTACTATTAAAAAACGATAATAATGTTTTACCGCTTAAAAAAGATGCAAAACAATTATTTATAAGTGGGCCTTTGGCAGGCGATGTTAGAACACTAATTGGAAATTACCACGGTTTAGGTGATAATTTGGTAACCTTAGTAGAAGGTATAGTAGGCAAGGTATCTCCAATAACACGTGTACAGTACCGTGCAGGTGCAATGATCAACCAAAAAAACAGTAATGATGGAGATGATTTTAGTCATCTTGCAGGAAAAGCCGATGCTACTATTATAGGTTTAGGTTTAACTATTGTTATGGAAGGTGAAGAGAATGAAGCTATAGGCTCTACCGACAAAGGGGATAATTTAAGTATGGCTTTACCCGAAAATCAAATGGCCTATTTAAGAAAAATGAGGGGCAATCATAAAAAGCCTTTGATAGTCGTTGTGTTTGCAGGATGTCCACTAGATTTACAAGAAGTTAGTAAATTGGCCGATGCTGTAATCTATGCTTGGTATCCAGGAGAGCAAGGCGGAAATGCAATTGCCGACGTAATTTTTGGGGATGTTGCACCTTCTGGAAAATTACCCATTACATTTCCTAAGAACAAAGAACAGTTGCCTGATTATGCAGATTATAATATGAAGGGGAGAACATACAAATACATGGAAAAAGAACCAATGTATCCCTTTGGTTTTGGCTTGTCATACGCATCATCAAACCTTTCTCCAATTAAAATAGCCAGTACCAAAATAAAAAAGAATACAGAAACAACATTAGAAGTAATGGTAACAAATACAGGAAATACAAACTTAGAAGACGTTTTTCAATTATACGTTTCTTTAAAAGGTAGCGAAGAAAATGTACCACTAGCCTCTATGAAAGATTTTAAGCGTGTTAGTTTAAATCCAAAAGAATCTAAAACCATAGAATTTACTTTAGCAGAAAATGCCTTTGATTATTTTAATAGTAAAGGCGACGCTAAACGACACAAAGGTGAGGCTGTACTAACAGTTGGAAACGCATCACCAGGTAAAAGAAGCTTAGAACTAGGATCAAAGCTATCAGAAATAACGGTTGAAGTAAAATAAATATTTTATTTTGAAACGGTTTGGAGAACTACTTTAGTTGAAAAGACCATTTGAAGCTTAAAATTTAAACCGTTTTATATAATAAGTAGCGTTTCAAGCTGCGATATACTTCAATACTAGTAATTTCTAAATTTCGAGACAAGATCTTAGTTAAATTGGAAAATAGAATTTACAGTAAGTATTTGAAGTAAATCGCAGCTTAATGACGTTTTGTAATGCATGATTATACTTAATTATAAGCGTATTGATGAGACGATAAACACGCTTAAAAGTAATAGTATAGCTCTATTTCCAATAGAAGTTTTAAACATTAAATTTATATAAAACACCCAACATAAAGTTTTAACACTAGAGGTTATAGGGTAGTGTAAACGTATAATTTTTAGTTTTCAGGTTATTATGTAGCTAAAAACTGTATTTGTACATCTAGTATTAGATCTCAATCAACTAGAAAAAATTAAGTAGTTTCGATTCAAGATATAAACCATAGCTGTGGCAAATATAGAAGTCATAACTTGAGTTAATTTTAAGACATTTCTTCCCCCCGCGATTGCAATAACACCGCTTAGCAAAATATTGCGTTTACAACTGAAACTTTAACATTTATAGATTTGTAATTACAACTCATTGATTATGGGTATTTTAAATCTCTATAAATGGATGCTGTTTTACGAAAATTAAAACAGACGTAAAAGCGAGTATTCTATTATGTATATTTAAGAAATTAACTACTTTAATAAAGTATGCAACCTAAAAAAACGTAATAGTGAAATGACTAAGAAATAAATTTGACTCCTAGTAACCTTAAAAGTTACATGTGTTTAAGTTTTTGCTACACCACACACATCGTTATTTTACGATTAGTAAAAACTTAGGTTAATGCATACTAACTAACTTTAAAAACCAATTAAATGAAAAAGAACTTAAAAAAAAGTTGAATATCCGCAATATATCATAATTAATAAAATAGTGTTATCTTAGAGAAAAATTACCAGATGAATATTTTTAGTTTTACGGCGAATTTTGGAGATGAACACTCTTGTGTTGAGCACTTTAAATCAGAAAGGGACAAGCAAGGTGTTGCTTGTAAATGTGGTCA
>CAZLTR010000100.1:0-9014 GCA_964562415.1 uncultured Hyunsoonleella sp.
GTTTAAAAATAGCATGCTCTTTACTGGCTAATGTCAAATCGCAAACCACATGTAAACTATGTCCCCCTCCTACAGCCCAACCTGGTACTACCGCAATGACTGCTTTAGGCATAAAACGGATTAAACGCTGTACTTCTAAAATATTTAAACGGTGGTAGCCATCTTCACCCACATAACCTTGGTGGCCTCTCGCTTTTTGATCACCTCCACTACAAAACGCAAATACCCCATCCTTTGTTGATGGACCTTCAGCAGAAAGCAAAACAACCCCTATGCTTGTGTCTTCGTTGGCATTGTAAAATGCATCGTACAATTCGCTTGTTGTCTTAGGTCTAAAAGCATTTCTAACATTAGGCCTGTTAAAGGCTATTCGGGCTACGCCGTTGTATTTTTTATAGGTAATATCTTCGTACGTTTTTACGTCTACCCACTTTGGTACTTCCATAGATTAATTATTTAGCTCCAAAAATAAATCATATTTTAGAAAGCATCAATGTATTGAGAGAATAATAATTTCTAAGAAAGAAATATACAAATTCAATAAAAACTTAAGAAAGATTTTCAAAAAATGTAAAAAATAAGTATTCCCTCTACCCAAATAGGGTTTTGTAGTACTTTATTTCGTAAGTTTGCACCGTAGAGTTGTTTTTATATTAAAACTCTATTTATCAATTCATTAGGTGTAAGCCTAAATAAAAATGTAAATATAATGTTAATTGCCGCCCTTATAATTATTACCTCTCTAGTCGGAATCAATTTCCTTTTATTACACTTTAGCTGTAATAAAACCGATAAATCTGTTAAAAACGACAAACAGCCTATCGTTTTACACAGCACACCTTCTCACACAAATGAAGCCGCACGCTTAGCGCCTACTGGAAGTTAATTCACCACTCTATTTGAGTATTATATAACTGTTCTAACAATGCATTTGTCTTACTAAAATGCTTGTTACCAAACCAATACCCTCTATTTGCACTTAATGGCGAAGGATGGCCTGTTGTGAGTACGGTATGCTTATGTGCATCTATAAGTTTGGCTTTTTTCTTGGCAAATCCGCCCCATAATAAAAAAATAACATTATCCTTTTTTGCACTAATGCACTTTATTACAGCATCTGTGAAGGTTTCCCAGCCTTTTTTTTGATGACTGCCTGCTTGGTGAGCTCGCACGGTTAGTGTTGCATTAAGTAACAATACACCTTGCCTCGCCCAACGCGTTAAATCACCACTCTTAGGGTAAGGCACTCCTAAATCGGTTTCAATCTCTTTAAATATATTTACTAAGGAAGGTGGATGCGCTACACCATCTTTTACCGAAAAACATAAGCCATTAGCCTGTTCTGGCCCATGATAGGGATCCTGCCCAATAATAACAACTTTAACATCAGGGAATCGGCAATTTACAAAAGCATTAAAAATGGCATCTTGTGGAGGGTAACACTGGTGCGTTGTATATTCCTCTTTTAAAAATTCGGTCAAGCTTTTAATATAAGGCTTCTCGAATTCGTTGTTTAAATGAGACGACCAACTGGACTCTAGCTTTATTTGCATTAATTTAAAATTCTAAATAACAATTCTTTTAATAAATCGCCTTGAGATACGGCATTTGCCCCAACACCTTTACTTTTTACATCAAAATCTCTCAACACCGCCACCACAGCACTTACTTTACGCATAGGGTAATTTTTAGCTGCAGTAACATACTCATTCACAAAATAAGGATTAATTCTAAGAGCTGTAGCAACACTTCTTGGTGATTTATCTTTTAAACCATGAAAATGCAAAAGCTGTGAAAAGAAATTAAACAACAAAGCTACAGTTACCACCATAGGATTATCTTTTGGGTTTTCTGCAAAGTAGTTAACAATTTGATGGGCCTTAACCGCACTACGATCTCCAATGGCCTTTCGCAATTCAAAATTATTATAGTCTTTACTTATGCCTATATTTTCTTCTATAGCTTCGGGCGTAATTTGACTCTCTTTAGGCAGTATAATTTGTAATTTTTCTAACTCATTATTAATCTTACTCAAATCTGTCCCCAAGAATTCTACCAGCATTTGTGCTGCTTTAGGCGTAATAGAATAGCCTTTAGGTGCTAAAACACGACGAATCCAATCGGCCACCTGGTTTTCGTAAAGCTTTTTACTTTCGTAAACTACCCCTACTTTATTTAAAGCTTTATATAGCGCTTTGCGCTTGTCTATTTTTTTATATTTATAATTAATAACTAAAACTGTACTAGGTTGCGGATTCTGGGCATAAGTTGCGAGCTTCTCTATGGTCCGCGATAAGTCTTGTGCCTCTTTAACCACCACTACCTGATATTCTGCCATCATAGGAAAACGCTTGGCATTACTCACAATATCCTCTACAGTAATGTCTCTACCATATAATACCATTTGATTAAATCCGCGCTCTGCTTCTGTTAACACGGTGTCCTCAATAAAATCTGAAATTTTATCAATATAATATGGCTCCTCACCCATTAAAAAATAAATAGGTTTTAACTGTCTATTTTTTATATCTGTTACTAACTGCTTAACCTCGTCCAAATTTTATCCCTACTTAAATTAATGAGATGTTTTAATAAATGTACATTTTTTTAAATTTATGGAAGCGCCTATGCGTTTATATTATAAATTTGTGTGTGCAAAAATTAAATTTCCCTGTATATCAGTTTCGATTCAAAAATAGCGAAAATAAAGTATCTGTTTTTGACATTTTACGCAAAAAATTTGTCGTTCTACAACCCGAAGAATGGGTGAGACAACATTGTGTACATTATTTATTGTATTATAAAAAATATCCTAAATCTTTACTTAATGTTGAAAAAGAAATTAAAATTAATACGCTAAAAAAACGTTATGATATTATTGTTTTTAACCCCGATGGGTCTATAAAACTTATTGTAGAATGTAAAGCACCTCATATTACCATAGCCCAAAATACCTTCGACCAAATAGCACGTTATAATTTAGTACTACAATCGGAGTTTTTAATGGTAACCAATGGCTTAACACACTACTATTGCGAGATGGATTATGACGCACAGCACTATCATTTTTTAAAAGATATTCCAGAATATCAACCTTAATTTAAACCTATATAAAATCTTGTCTTTAATGCAAATAGCTGTTGTTATACTCAACTGGAACGGAAAGTCTTTATTAGAACAATTTTTACCTACTGTAGTACGCTATTCTACTGATGCTACAATTTACGTCGCCGACAATGCTTCTACCGATGATTCTATAGCGTTTCTAAAAACACATTACCCCGACATTAGCATTATTAAGAATAAAGAAAATGGTGGGTATGCAAAAGGTTACAATGACGCCCTAAAACAGATTAAAGCAGATATATTTTGCTTACTAAATAGTGATATTGAAGTTACTAAAGACTGGCTTTCTCCTATACGACATTCCTTTACAACAAATCCTAAAACTGCAATTATACAACCTAAAATATTAGACTTTAAACGCAAATCTTTTTTTGAATATGCTGGAGCTGCTGGCGGTTTTATTGATAAATATGGCTACCCCTATTGTAGAGGTCGTATGTTTAATACGATTGAAGAAGATAAGGGACAATATAATGATGTAACACCCATTTTTTGGGCCTCTGGCGCTTGTTTGTTTATAAGAAGTCAAGTTTTTTTTGAACTCAATGGTTTTGATGAATCCTTTTTTGCCCATATTGAAGAAATTGATTTATGTTGGCGTGCTTTAAATAAAAACCATCACATTATATATAATGGGCAGAGTACTGTATACCACGTAGGCGGTGCAACCTTAAAGGCTACAAACCCCAAGAAAACATTTTTAAATTTTAGAAATAGCTTGTTTACAGTTGTTAAAAATGCAAATGCGCCCCTATTACCTTTAGTATTAACAAGACTGGTCTTAGATGGTATTGCAGGCGTAAAATTTCTTCTCGAATTAAAATTTTTACACACCTTAGCAATAATAAAGGCACATTTTAGTTTCTATAGCTGTTTAACACAATTAATAAAGCAACGGAAGAATTCTGAAAAAACAGCTGTTTATTTTGATAGAACCTCAATTATATGGGATTATTTTATACTTAAGAAAAAGTTTTACAGGAACTTATAAAAGGTTCGTAAAAGTTTTGTTAACATTACTAATATCCACTGTTTTTTACATAATTTAGCCTTATTATTTTGCAAATATTATAATCCATAAAATAACTATTAAACTATGAAGAAAGTATTTATACTTAGTATATCTGCCGCATTTGCATTAAGTTCATGTGTTTCTAAAAAAGACTTTTTAGCCCTCGAAGCAAAACAAAAAGAAACACAAGACCTTTTAAACTCTGCTACTGTAAAACTTAACTCCTGCTTAGAGGAAAAAGCTTCTGCTACAGCACGCGCTAGTGTTTTAGAAGACAGAGTAAACGACTTAAAGAAAAGTAATGACAATCTAGAAGTACTCTCTGCTAAAGGCGCGAGTAACGTAGAAAAAACATTAGAAAGTATTAAAGAAAAAGACTTAAAAATAACACGTCTACAAGATGCTTTAACTAAAAAGGATAGTGTGACTCTTGCTTTAGTTACAAGCTTTAAGAGAGAAGTTGGTATTAATGATCCAGACATTGAGGTTAACGTTGAAAAAGGTGTGGTATTTATATCTATTTCGGATAAGTTGTTATTTAAAAGTGGAAGCTACAACGTAACAAGCAAAGCACGTGAAGTTTTAGCTAAAGTTGCTAAAGTTGTAACTGCAAAGCCTGATTTTGAATGTATGGTTGAAGGACATACAGATAGTGTAGCCTACAAAAGTAAAAATGGTGTATTACTAGATAACTGGGATTTAAGTGTAAAACGTGCAACTTCTATTGTTAGAGCCTTAGAAGATTTAGGTGTTAGCCCTGGCCGTTTAATCGCTGCAGGTCGTAGTTCTTATGTACCACTAGTAGATAATAATACTGCAGAAAACAGAGCCACTAACAGACGTACACGTATTGTAGTATTACCTAAGTTAGATCAATTCTACGAGCTTGTAGAAAAAGAAATGAAAAACTTAGAAGCTGGAGGGCAATAATAAAAAATATATTTAACGCATTACAAGCGTTATAAAGACTCATAAAAGGGCATTATTTTTTTAAAATAATGCCCTTTTTATTTTACCTTATTAAAGGCGTTTTTATGGTTTTGTTGCTTTAACGTAAATCTTAAAAGATTTCTAGACTCCCTTTACCTTCTCTAACAATAACAGGCGCTTCCTGAGACAGGTCTACAATGGTTGAGGCTTCATTGCCGCCATAACCCCCTTCGATAACCAAATCTACCAAATTATCCCATTTCTCTAAGATTAATTCTGGATCTGTTGTGTACTCTAGTATTTCATCTTCATCGCGAATAGACGTTGAAATGATTGGATGTCCCAATTGTTTTACAATATCTAAGGCTATAGCATTATTTGGTACGCGAATCCCTACTGTTTTTCGTTTTTTAAAAGGATTAGGAAGAGATTTAGACCCTGGCAAAATAAAGGTATATGCACCAGGTAAAGCACGCTTTAATATTTTAAACGTCGATGTATCTATTTGCTTAACATAATCGCTTAAATTACTCAAATCATGACACACAAAAGAAAAGTTAGATTTCTCTAACTTAATACCTTTTATACGCGCTACCTTTTCTAAGGCTTTCATATTTGTAATATCACAGCCCAATCCATATACTGTATCTGTAGGGTAAATGATAAGCCCTCCTTTTTTTAGGACACTTACCACTTTTGCTATTGCTTTTGGATTAGGATTTTCCTCATATATTTTGAGATATTCTGCCATAGTGCTTATCGTATTATTAGTCACAAAGTAATTAAAAAAGGTTGAAATAGAATACTAAATACACAAAGACTTGTAATGTTGAAGATTGTTATAATACCATTGAAAAAGAACAACGTTAGGCAATATTGTGAAAAGCCTCTTAAAACTCCTTACAACACTAATTAAGATTGCTAGTTCACTAAATCGTACTTTTTAATTGCCTCCTTAAATTATAATTTTGATGTGATATAATAATAGAATCATACCAATGAAAAACATCGAAATTTATATCCTATTTGGATTGCTTTGCCTTCAAACTTTCTCGCAAAATAAAAACTTTATTGATCAGCCTTTTTTAGAAACAGTTGTTGAAATTGACACTTTGGTTGTTCCAGACAAGATTCATTTACTAATAAAACTTAACGAAGAAGATAATAAGAACCGTAAGTCGACAGAAGAACTAGAAACGTCGATGCTACAAATTCTAAGTGCATTACAAATAGATTTAGAAAAAAACCTTTCTATTTTAGATTATAATAGCGAGTTTAAAAAGTACTTTTTAGGCAGACAAAAGGTCCTAAAAACAAAAATGTATATTTTAATTCTCAAAGATGTAAAAATGATTAGAAAAGTAATGGCAGAGTTAGAGCGTAAAGGTATCTCTAATGTATCTATTAATAAAACTGAATATTCTAAATACAAACACTTACTACAGCATCTCAAAACAAAAGCTATTTTAAAAGCTAAACAGAATGCAGAAGCAATGGTTCTACCTTTAAATCAAAAGATTGGAAAAGCTATTTACATATCCGATTTAGAAACTGAATTTATAACAAGCCAATTACAAGGTAAAATTTCTGGTGTACAAATAAGAGGCTTTTCTAGTCGTATTTATGGAAGTAGATCAAGTAAACTAGAGATGATTAATTTTGAAAAAATGAAGTTTTCTTCAAAAATAAAAGTGAAATTTATAATCGAATAAATATCCCTTAATCAACACCCATAACGTTTACTAAATTCAACAATTTTCTAAAAAGACCACAGTTAGAATACCAATAGTAAGCGTAAATACTAAACGCTATATACGCCCATCTAAAGCTACTAAAAGCAACGACTTATTAAATTATTGTATATCCCCCCCTTAAGTATTAACTTTGATTTCTACATTCTAAAATAAGAAAGCGCTACTAAAACTAAAATTAGTATCGAGTGCAAAAACTAAGCGTAATGGCTAAACACAATATTAAATGGCAAAAAACAAAACAACAGTTACTGAAGTAGATGTATTTGACTTTATTGCTTCTTATGTTGAAAATGAGCAGAAAAAATTAGAGTGTATTAGGCTTATAAAATTAATGCGCAAATGGTCTGGTTTTGAACCAAAGATGTGGGGACCAACAATTATTGGTTTTGGTAGTTACCACTATAAATACGCAAGTGGTCATGAGGGAAATGCCCCTATATTAGGATTCTCTCCCAGAAAAGCACAGTTTTCATTCTATATCTATTCCAAAACAAACAAAAATGACCTGTTATTAAAAACCTTAGGCAAGTTTAAAATGGGGAAATCCTGCATATATATTAAAAAACTTGCTGATATTGATATTTCGATCTTAGAGCAAATCTGTAAAGAAACCATCAAATATCTAAATGAGAATTACGAATGAAGCCAAAATTACCTTCTAAATAGAATGAATAAATGTATGGTTATAAATACAATTAGTAAACCCTATTTAAATAAAAAAAGGCTGTTTTTCATTTAAAAACAGCCTTTTCTCTTATAGTGTATTAAGCGCTTAATTCTGTAAACGCTTTGCTTTTTTTTCTTCTCTTATTTCTTGTAATCTTTCAATTAAAGAGCCTCCAATCCAATAAGGAATTACAAACGTTAATAAAAAAATCATTAACCAGAATCCTATAGTCAAAATGGTTAAGAATGCTAAAAATCCTAAATATTGGTCAAAATCGAACATAAGTGTTGTTTCATTTTTTAAACTGACGCAAAGTTAGCATAAACTACCTTGTTTTACAATAGCTGATTAATATTTATCAACAGTTTTTTTAACTAATCTAAATTAGGTTGCGGTGTTGTGCGTAAATAAGGCTTCACGACCTTGTGTCCTTTAGGAAAAAGCTCTGGAATATCTTCTGTGGCAATAGCTGGAGATACCACCACATCTTCACCATGTTTCCAGTTTGCAGGTGTGGCCACTTTGTGATAGGCTGTTAATTGTAAGGAATCGATAACACGTAACAATTCGTCAAAATTTCTTCCTGTAGATGCTGGATAGGTAATAATAAGCTTTACCTTTTTATCATTGCCAATTACAAATACAGACCGTACTGTAAGTTTACTGTCTGCATTAGGGTGGATCATATCGTATAATTCGGAAACTTTTCTGTCTTCATCTGCTATAATAGGAAAATTAACCGTTGTGTTTTGTGTCTCATTTATATCTCCTATCCAACCATTATGAGAAGCAACACCATCTACACTTAATGCCACTACTTTTACATTGCGTTTAGAAAATTCGTCGGTATATTTTGCGACTGTACCCAATTCTGTTGTACAAACAGGCGTATAATCTGCTGGATGCGAAAATAATATACCCCAGCTATCGCCTAACCATTCATGAAAATTAATTGTACCTTCTGTCGAGGCTGCTGTAAAATTTGGAGCTTCATCTCCTAGTCGTATCGTTGCCATATGTAAATCTTTAGTTTTTAAATTTTATTCCTACTAAATTAATAGATTTAATATTCTCAACTAGAATAAAAATCGTTATATAAATGTTAAAAAAACGAGATAAAAACTGATAAAAATTCATCTTCAATCCTATTATAAAAAAGTAACTTTGTGACTTACTTTTTAATACCAACAAAATGAGTTTTAGAATAGAAAAAGATACTATGGGTGAGGTTAAAGTACCTGCCGATAAGCTTTGGGGTGCTCAAACCGAACGCTCTAGAAATAACTTTAAAATTGGACCTAGCGGTTCTATGCCTTTAGAAATAGTGTATGGATTTGCTTATTTGAAAAAAGCCGCTGCTTACACCAATTGCGAATTAGGCGTATTAGCCATTGAAAAACGTGATTTAATTGCTCAAGTTTGTGATGAAATTTTAGAGGGAAAACACGACGACCAATTTCCCTTAGTCGTATGGCAAACAGGTTCTGGTACACAAAGTAATATGAATGTTAATGAGGTAATTGCT
>CAZLTR010000100.1:9024-12196 GCA_964562415.1 uncultured Hyunsoonleella sp.
AACGACACCTTCCCAACGGGGATGCACATTGCGGCTTATAAAAAAATAGTAGAAACCACACTACCAGGCGTGCAACAACTAAGAGATACTTTAAATGCTAAAGCCATTGCTTTTAAAGATGTTGTTAAAATAGGACGTACCCACCTTATGGATGCTACGCCTTTAACCTTAGGTCAAGAATTATCGGGATATGTAGCGCAATTAGATTATGGTATGAAAGCCTTAAAAAACACACTAGCGCATTTGAGTGAACTCGCTTTAGGGGGAACAGCTGTAGGAACAGGACTTAACACACCTAAAGGTTATAGCAAACGCGTTGCCCAATTTATTGCCGAATTTACTAGCTTACCGTTTGTATCTGCTCCAAATAAATTTGAAGCTTTAGCGGCTCACGACGCCTTAGTGGAAACCCATGGCGCTTTAAAGCAAATTGCTGTATCCTTAAATAAAATTGCTAATGACATTAGAATGATGGCTTCTGGGCCTCGTTCTGGAATTGGAGAAATCATCATCCCTGCGAACGAACCAGGAAGTTCTATTATGCCTGGAAAAGTTAACCCTACGCAATGTGAAGCATTAACTATGGTATGCGCACAAGTAATAGGCAATGATGTTGCTGTAAGTGTGGGTGGTACCCAAGGGCATTATGAATTGAATGTATTTAAACCCGTAATGGCCAAAAATGTTTTAGAATCTGCACAACTTATTGGAGATGCCTGTGCGAGTTTTGATATAAACTGTGCTTCAGGTATTACGCCAAATCATAAAGTTATTAAAGAATTGCTAAACAATTCGCTTATGCTTGTTACAGCTCTAAATACAAAAATAGGGTATTACAAAGCTGCTGAAATCGCGAACACTGCACATCAAAATGGTACCACTTTAAAAGAAGAAGCTATTAATTTAGGATATGTGTCTGCCGAGGATTATGACGCGTGGGTGAAACCAGAAAATATGGTGGGCGCTTTAAAATAAAGTGTCATGATTAGGCAAAACACTGGCTTTTTTTAATAGAATTTGCTCTTGTTTTCTCCTACAGAAATACAACAAAAAATGTAATCAAAAAGCAGGTAAAATACCTGCTTTTTTTGGTTAGTTGGTTAAAATAAGTCTTCCCATAAAACGGTTCTGAAAGACAGTTAACAAATATATAACTAACAGATGTTAATATGGTTAACATTTGTTAACTATGGGTTTAACTTTAAGTGTTTTTTTATTCTGCTAAGCTGCACAGGGGTAATATTTAAATAAGAAGCCAGATGGTATTGAGGAATTAACTTATCAATATTAGGCATATCTTTTATTAATTTAAGATAACGTTGCGACGAGTTTAAAGAAATAAGATCTATTTGTCGTTTTTCATAGGTCATAAACACAATTTCTAAAGCCTTAGCGTAAAAATTACTAATAACGATATTAGTATTACATAGCTCCATTAAGCGTTTATAATCTATCTCGTATAAGCTTACTTTTGTTAATGTTTCGTAAACCATTTGTGAAGGCTCTTTTCGTATAAGTGCGGTAAGTGCGCCAACAAAATCTTGAGAGAAAAAAAATCTTTTATTGAATTCTTTCCCCTTTTCTGAAGTGATGTAACAGCGCATTACACCTGATACTAAAAAATATAACTTTTTTGGTTTTTTTCCTGATTTTTCCAGCTGTACATTAGCGTTAAACTCTCTGTACGTAGATATGCTTTTTAGTTGGGAAAGCACATCATCGGGGACATTATCAAGAATGTCGGTATTCGTATGCATTGTGGTGGTTTAGTTGGTGTTTAGCTTTTAGTTGCTAAGTTATAACTTATAGTAGTAGTTCTAAAAAAAAATCTACGTACAACTTAAAATAATGCATAAAATAAACCCCCAAAAGGAAAATTCTTTTGGGGGTTGTAAATGAAATCTATCAATTTTTTTTACTTTAAATAAAATTCAGATGAAGATACTAATGTTTTATTATTAAAAACATTAACAACATAACGTCCTTCATTAAATTCATTTTCTAATTTAGAACTTACAAATTCGCAAACATTCAAATTATTATTTTCATAATTAAACTTGCTAATTACACTATAATTTAAAGTTTTATCACCAAAGGTAACCTGCTCATTAGCACCTAAAATATTATTTTTTGGATCTATAACTTGTACATACAATTCTTGGTCTCCTGGCTTCACCAATGTATTCTTAGCCACTGTAAAACACACTCTAATCTTGTCTGCTCTACGCGCACGCTCGGTTGGTATTAGTTTACCAGAGGTACGTTCTATAACCCCAAAGCCTTTTAAATCTATCGTGTTTAAAATAGAAGCATTCTCTACGACTTCTGCTAAGGCTGTATTTTGCACCAATAAGGAATCTGTAAACATAGTTCGCTCCTCTAACTTTATTCGTGTACTATCTAAAGAAGTCGCTAAATAAGAATTCTCAACTTTTAAAGAATCGTTTTGTGCTAACAAAACATCCATTTCTTTTTGAAGACGCTTATATCTTGATTTGTAACGCCATAAACTTTTAACGTTAGTTTCCGAAATTCTTAAAGAATCTATCAAACCTTGAATACGGTCTCTAGCCGCAATAAGATCTTTATTGGCTATTTCATTTTCACCAATAGCCTCATCGTATTGCTTAGCCATGGCGTTTAAATCTTTCATTACCAACTCCTTTTCGGCTGTTAACTCATTTTTAGTAGCATTACTTTCTTTATAAAGATTCATTGTATAAAAACCAGTAGCTAAAAATAAAACTAAGGCGATACCCAATGCCACTTTTAAACCTGTATTATCTTTTATATTTCCCATGTGTTATAATTTTAATATTAATATTCCAACTTTGGAGTATTTTAGTTTTAATCTGTTATACCATTAAAATAAACATCTTTTCCTTTAACATATACGCAATTGCGTTTTTTTTAGATGTTTTTTTAAGATTTCTATAACAAACAATCTCTAAAAAACTAAAAAACAACAGGTTACACATTAATTATTTTCACAATGCTTAAAATTATCATTTTACGAAGTTAAAAATTAAATGATACTAACAAAATGTTAATTCAAGTTTAATACTTCTAGATAAAAAGCAATAAAATTAACTTAAACTTAAATATAAAATAAGAACGCATCTTGACTTTTTCTATTTCCTAAAAAATGGCTAAAATTCACCCCTATTTCGTT
>CAZLTR010000101.1:0-12146 GCA_964562415.1 uncultured Hyunsoonleella sp.
TCTAAATGCTGGTCTTGTGATAATACTCTGAACATCAGGAGAGTTTCTAAACACCGTACTTAAAGAATCTAAAGCTCCAAAAGAATTTGGATTATTTGTTGTTTCCTGTATACGTCTTTGTTCTGTATTCGCAACTGGTAAATTTGCCACCAAAGTATTAACACCAGTAGTCGTATTGATCGTAAAATTTAATTTTCCTGCTTTACCAGATTTTGTGGTAATAATAACCACACCATTTGCTGATCTAGCTCCATAAATTGCTGCAGTTGCACCATCTTTTACAACCTCTAATGCTGCAATATCTGAAGGATCTAAATTGTCTATATCAAAAGTTTGTTGACCATCTACAATATAAAGAGGTCCTGTAGCTCCAGCGGTAAGTGTAGATAAACCACGAATTTGGATATCAAAACCTTGCCCTGGTCCATTATTAGATATAATTTGCACCCCAGAAAGCTTACCTTGAACACCTTGTAAGGCATCTACTGGCGCCGCTTGCTGTATAGACTCTGCTTCTACAGTAGTAAGGGCTCCTAAGATTTTCTCACGCTCTACAGTAGCATAACCAATTACAACAACAGCATCAAGACTTTCTACGTCTTCTTCTAAAACAACATTTGCGATATTATCTGCACCTACAAGAACTTCTTTTGTTTGAAATCCTATATAAGAGAATACTAAAGTTTTAGATCCAGACCCCAGTAGTAAAGTAAATTTACCATCAAAATCTGTCACAGCACCTTTAGCGGTTCCTTTTTGCAAGACATTAACGCCTGGTAATGGTATACCATCTTTACCTGTTACCTTACCTGTAACGCGATCTTGAGCTTGCAGTGTAATGGAAGTAAAACTGGATAAGACCAGTACTAACATTAACATTAAGCTCGAAACAGGAAATTTGTTTTTCAATTTTTGTTTCATTTTGAGTTTAAGTTTTAACATACAATTTAGTTTTATTTAATATGAATATGAAATGTACGTATTTTCACGAATTCATAAATATATGTTAACAATTTTACGAATTGCTATTTGGTTCCGTATCCTGTACTGTACTGCACAGACCCGTTTTTCCAAAAAGAATCCTAAAATTTAACAATTATGAAGCTCTAAAAAACACTCACATATACTATCCATTACCCATATTATGGATGTTTGTGGGCACAAAGTAATAAAAATTGAGAGAAAACAGTAATGAGGACGGCACTTTTTAAAAAAGAAGTCCCTTACTTTAGAAAAGTTATAAATTAGAAAGTATTATAATAAACCCCTATTTTTTAGTATAATCGTAAAATAAACTCTTAGTTTATTATAATTTGTCACTCTACAGATTCGTTTTCAAGCCGCCTATTTACAAACGGAATTGAGCAACTATTCTATATTTAAATAAGTCCCTTTAAAATTTTGATTTAATACCATAACTTGCATAGGCTTGTTTTTAGACTCACGCATTACTTCTACACTAGCTTTGCCATTAGCCATTTCTAATACCGCACTTCCTGTTGGAGTGCCTTGGTTTTCTAATATGGTTCCACCATTTAAACATTGAAAGTATACACGCTTTTCGTAATTTAAACATCTTAAATTAGTTTTGTCTAAAGCTGTTGCAGTTAGCAAATAATTTCCATTAGCTAATTTTTGATACGCTAAGTGCAATTGCGTCGCTTTTGTGTTTCTAATAAAACGGTAATTAATTTTTAAGCTATCTTCTACAACAACTGTTTTTGTTATCCCTTTTGCTAGAAGAATATTTTCACCTGCTTCAAAATTTAATTCCCAATTGAGACCCGAAGCAGGAAATGCTTTTATATTGCGCTGCTTAACCCCTAAGCTCTTACCGTTTAAAAACAATTCAACCTCTGGACAGTTACTATATACACTAATTGTTCGTTTTTTCCCTTTAGGACCTTGACGTTCTGTCCAAGTGTGTGATTCTATATATGTGAAAGGCACTTTACTCCAATAACTTTTAAATACGTAATAGGCATCCTTAGGACGTCCTGCTCTGTCCACCAATCCTTTTTGGTTAATATAAGGTATGGCATTTTCTGGTCGTAATGGTGTCCCAAAATCTTTAAACGCCCATTGTACATTACCTATAAACGTAGAATCATTCTCTGAAATACGTAAATGCCAATCGAATAAGTCTACAATATAATTCTCGCTCCAATCCCCTATTTGTGCGATATTGGCAACATCAGTTTGCACGATGGCTTCTTCCCATCCATCGGATTTAATTGTACCTTCTCCTGTGATGGGTGTTTCCGTGTGCCTGCCCAAATGACTAGAGCCTCCATATTCTGCATGTAAAAAACGAGGATATTTTGCTTTATAGGTATTTACAGCTTTTTGATAGCTTTTATAACTTCCAGAATACCACCCAGACCATATTGATGGTGAAAATACATCGACTATATCTGCGCCTTCATAATACTTACGAATGGCTGTTTTTCGATAAGGGTCTAACTCATGGGCGTAAGTATTAAGTTCTTTTAAAAATGAATTGATTTTAAGCGTATCATCACCTCCTTCAAAGTCGGGCAACCAAAATATCTCATTCCCCAGAGACCATATAATAATACTTGGATGGTTGTAATTTTGCGTAATAATTTCTTTAAGTATTCTTTTAGTATGTTGTTTCCAAACCGTATTACCTAAACCTCCACGACACCATGGTAATTCATCCCAAACCAATAGCCCTAACTCATTACATGCTTTATAGACTTCTGGATCTTGTGGATAATGCGCTAATCTTACAAAATTAGCTCCCATATCTTTAATTTGTTTCATATCGGCATAATGTTGCGCGTTAGACATGGCAGCTCCAACACCTGCATGCTCTTCATGCCTGTGTGTTCCTCTTAATAGCAAACGTTCGCCGTTTAAATAAAATGCGCCGTGTGCTTTAAATTCAAACCATCTAAAACCAACAGTTTCATAAATTTTATCCTTTACCACGTTCCCTTCTACAAGAGCAACCTCTAATTTGTACAAATTAGGAGCATCTGGATGCCATAATTCTGGTTGCTTGATCGCGTTAAATATAATTTTGCTTTTGCCTTCTGTAATATCAAAAAATCCAGTGCTTACACTATCCCCTTCACGGTTTAATAAAACAGCTTTTACTTTTGTTGCGTCAGTCTTATTACTATTAACAGTAACTTCGGCAACTAACTCTGCCCTCGATTTGGATACATAAGGTGTTGTTACCTTTAAGTTGGAGAGGTAATCTACTGGCAACATTTCTAGCCATACATCTCTGGTAATACCACCATAAATAAAAAAATCACTTTTTTGAGAAGGTATCACCTCTGGGTTATAACTATTATCTACACGTACTAAAATATCATTATCGCCTGCAACAATTGCTTTGGTTATATCTACTTTAAACCCTAAATAACCTCCTACATGCCCTCCTACTTTAGTGCCATTTACATATACTGTACTTTCTATATTTACCCCCTCGAAATACAACTGATAATTTTGTTGCGCTACTAACGACGTTATAGTTATCGTTTTTTTATACCAACTCGCACTTCTCCTATACCCTGGCGTTACATCGGTCGCATCTAATGCATTCCAACTGTGCGGCAAATTAATTTCTTGCCATGTATCTTGAGTTAGAGCTTTTTCTATAGATTGCGTATCATCTTCTAAATACAACCAATCCTTATTTATATTTTCTAAATTTCGCGTTGCATTTTCCGTAGGGTTTGATTGACATGCTACTAGCATTAAAATACAATAATAAAGACAAACTAATTTTAGTTGCATTAGACTAAATTTCATTTATTTAAAATTTTAGAGGTTAAATAACGTATAAACTTTCATCTTAAAGAAAAAAAACTGTGCAAAACATGAAATTCTACATTATTAGACTTGTTTCACACCATACAGATGATAGCATTACTACATTATAATTTTAATGCCACTACAGAAAACTGTAATGACATTAAAAAAACTTAAACTTAGATTGAGATTTCAGACTTAATTAATGAACTCATCTTGACTTTTTCTATTTCCTAAAAAATGGCTGAAATTCACCCATATTTCGTTACTTTTTTTGTCCGTAGCGCTGCTATGAGCTTCAAAAAGTGCCTCATCTGGTTAAATTTCAACTCATTTTCGGCTAAAAACAAAACGTCAAGACGAGTTCATAAGTCTTATGTGATTTAACAAACAGAAGTACTTACTCTGTTATAATTTAACTTATATTATATAAAACAAGTTTACGATTCTTGTTTCAAATCTCTTAACCTTAATAGGGTTTTCAAAAAATAATAATCTCCATATACGATAGGTTCATCCATTTCTAGATGTTTGGACCAATCGCCAAAACTGTGATCTAGTATAAAAGGTGTATTTAGCTCTTTCTCCAAAGTATAATTTGATGTCTTCAATGCGTCAACAACTTTCTTAGAATAATTGATATATGCCTCATTATTTGTGTAACCATACAATTCTACTAAAGCAGAAGCTATAATCGCAGCTGCAGAAACATCTCTAGAAATGTTTGGTATGTCTGGATGATCCATATCCCAATAGGGAATACCATCTTTTGGCATTTTTTCATGGTTTATGAAATAATTAGCTGTAGCCATAGCACGGTCTAAATAGGTTTTATCATTAGTATAGCGATAAGCCATCGTAAAACCGTTTATTGCCCAAGCTTGCCCTCTAGACCAAACAGAATTATCATGAACCCCTTGATGTGTTACTCTAGCTCTTACCTTACCTGAAGCTTTATCGTAATCCAAAACGTGCCATGTACTTCCATCTGCCCTAAAATGATTTTTTAGAGTTGTATTAGCATGCTTTACGGCAATATGATGGTAAATACTATCTCCCGATAGTTTTGTAGCTTCAAAAAGCAACTCTAAATTCATCATATTATCTATAATTACAGGAAATTCCCAGACCTCTTCATTAAAATCCCAAGAGCGAATACTCTCCACATTAGCATCAAAACGTGTTGCCAAAGTTTTAGCACTCTCTATAAGCACAGTTTTATATGCCTTATCTTTTGTTATTTTATAACCTTCTCCAAAGCTTGAAAACACTTTAAACCCCATGTCATGGGTACGGTTGTTATGTTTTTCTTTTTCCACAAATGCGGTCCATTGTTTAGCTTTTTCCATAAATGCGACATCACCTGTAAGCTTATAAATTTGCCATAAATTTCCTGGAAAAAAACCGCTGGTCCAATCCATAGACGGCACCTTCCTTACTTTTAACTCTGGCTTGGTAAAACTTCTTGGAAACCCAAGAGAATCTACATTATAATTTAACAATGCGTGGTATCTCACAGATACGATATCTTCGCTTTTAGGTTCTAGCTCGAATGGCTGATTTGGATTTTTATTTGGACCCTCAGATTTGCATGATACACACACAAACCCAAGAGCCACTAATAAACAACTAAATTTAAACATATATTATTTTAATACCCTGGGTTGTTTGGTTCTAAGTTTGGATTACGTTGCAGTTCATCATTTGGTAAAGGATATAGGTAATCTCTTCCTGCTGAAAAATTAGGTCTCTGTTCAAAACCAGAAACTCCAAAAGCGATATCTCCTAATCGTCTTCTTTTTATATCATACCAACGCTTAAACTCAAAAGCTAACTCCCATCTACGTTCTTCTAAAACTACATCTCTAAATTGATCCTGAGATAGGCCTTGCATAATGTCTTCAGGGAAAGCAGACATTGTACCTGCTTGATTTCGAGCTCGTGCACGTACTCTATTAACATACTCATACGCTTCTGCAGATCCTGGAGAAATTTCATTTAAAGCTTCGGCTGCTATTAACAAAACTTCAGCATAACGCATCTGCGCATAATTATGTTCCGATCCACGTCCGTTTCCATTAGAAGTACGACCTGTAAATCTTGCATATTTTGCGATATAAGCACTAGGTATGTTTCGCGCATCTCCCCCTATCTCTTGATTTGGGAAATTCTCAAAACTTTGCACAACGCCATCAAACACAGCTGTTGTATCTAAGCTCACCGCTTTTCTATAGTCACGTCCATCCCATCTATTATATACTTCTATATTAGGTACAGCTACAGACCAACCACCTCCAATATTTCCTAATTCATTTCTTCGAATCCCTGTTAATGCTGGCATATAATCTTGTCCATAATTCCCACTTCTAAATCCATTAAAATCTATAGTAAATAAAGCTTCTCTTAAACTCGCTTGCTTTGTTGCATCAAATAAGTCCTGAAAATCATTAGCTAAAGCAAGTCCAAAATCTCCTTCGTTATCAATTACAAATTTAGCCTCATCATAAGCCATTTGATATTCTTCTAAAGTTAAATTTACTAATGCTAAATATGCTGCTGCTGTAGCTTTAGTTGGCAAAGCTGAAGAAGATTGTGTATCAGGTAACCATTCTTTAGCAAATTCTAAATCTCTTATAATATTAGCATAAACCGTTTCTTCTGAAACTTTTTCAATAGATCTTATTTCTTCATCTAATAAAACTACAGGTTTATCCAAATACGGAATATCTCCAAACAAGCGTACTAAATGAAAATAGGAATACGCTCTAATAAAATGTGCTTGGGCTTTAATAGGATTCACCTCACTGTCTGGTACATCAAAAAAGGTTTCTGCTGCAAATATGGCCTGATTAGCGCCTCCAATTATTTGATAAACTCTGGGCCAAAATTCAGTTATCATCCCATTATCATCAGACACTGTAAACACATCATGATCTTTACGTCTTGAAGCTGTACCTTGATCTCCAATCCCCGCCATATCACTTCGTAAAAGTAATGGTAAAGAGAATTTTCGTCCCCAAAAAGCCTCTTCCGCCATATTTCCATAAGCACCATTAATTGTCGTTTGTACTTCATCTAAGGACGTATAAAAACTATCTGGTGCTAATAATGAATTTGGTTCTTCCTCTAGATCAGAGCATCCTAATATTGGTAAAACCAACAAAAAGAATAAATATTTTAAATTTTTCATGTTATATTAAGTTTTACTTTAAAATTTAAGGTTTAGACTAAACGTTACTGACTCTATGTTTGGGTAATTCCCATAATCAAAACCTTGATTTACATTACTATTTTGACTGCCTCCAGCCCTGTAACTCACTTCAGGGTCTGTACCTGGATAATCTGTGATTGTTAACAGATTTTGTCCACTTATCGAAATTCTCATATTTTCCAACCCTAATTTATCCGTTACTTTTGATGGTAAATTATATCCTAATGCTATGTTTCTCATCCTTATATAACTTCCATCGTAAACAAATCTAGAAGTTATTCTTCTTTCTCTATCTCCTACTGAAGGTATATTAGTATCTGTATTATCTGGTCTCCAAGCGTTCAATACTTCCGTAGTTGCGTTACCAGCCCCAGAAGCTAACTCTAAAAATGTGTAACTAAAAATGTCGCCTCCTATAGCACCTTGAAAAAACACACCCAAATCAAAATTTTTATATTTAAATGTATTATTAAATCCAAAAGTCCAATCCTGGTTAGGGTCTCCAATAATATCTCTATCTCGTGTAGTAATGACGCCGTCTCCATCTGAATCTGTAAAAAGTTCGTCTCCTGCTTCGATTCCGCTAAACCCAGCTGTGCCTTCTGGAAAATCTCCACCTTGATACACGCCACGAAATTCATATCCAAAGAATTGGCCAACAGCTTCTCCTTCTCTTAAGATATGTGTCTGCCTTTGTAAAAAATGACCAGGAGCTGAACTTAAAAATATGTCATCACCATCTACAAGTCTCTCTATTTTGTTTCTATTTCTAGCCCAATTAAAATCTGTAGTCCAACTAAAATTATCTGTACTTATATTTCTAGTCGATAAGCTTACCTCTATACCATTATTACTAATTTCTCCCACATTTCTTAAAGCTTCTCCATTTAACAGCCCTAAATACTCAGGTACAGAGCTATCTCCTAAAATTAAGTCTTCTGTTCGAATACTATAAACATCTAAGGATAGTGTTATTTTATTATTAAAGAACCCTAAATCAACACCAAAATTAGACTGAAATGAGGACTCCCATTTTAAATCAGGATTGATTAATTGATTTGGCACAACTGCATTAACCGTCTGATCTCCAACAACAGAATAAATAGATGTAAAGTTGGCCAATGACTGATACGGAGCTATAGATGGATTTCCTGTAATACCATAACTATATCTTAATTTTAGATTAGAGACGATATCATTATTTATTAAAAAATCCTCATTAGAAACTTTCCATCCTAAAGCTCCAGATGGAAAAAATGCGTACTTATTATTTTGCGAAAAATTAGAAGCACCGTCTCTTCTTCCTGTAAGTGTTATTAAATATTTATCATCATAATCATAATTAAATCTTGCAAATTGAGATTGAATTTCAAACTCATTTAAAAAAGATTGAGGAATTAATGGTGTTGAGCCTGAGCCCAAATTGAAAAACGATACACTATTACTGGCAAGTCCTTGTGTCCCAGCTGAAGACGTAAGCGTACGATCTTTTTGATAGGAATACCCTAATAACGCTGTTAAATTCCCTTTACCCAATTCTTTAACATATGTTAAATAATTTTCACTTAACAAATTAGAGTTCTTTAAACTTGCTATGCTAGCAACACCTCCCTGATTACCTGCACTAGCAATAAGTGTAGATGGAGTAAATGTTCCTCTCGTTTCGTTTCTTGAACTAAAACCAAAAGTTGATTTAAAAGTTAAACCATTAATAATTTCATATTCCCCATAAAAATTAGCTCTATAATTATCTGTCACCCTTTCATCTACTCGCTCTGTAGCCACAGCAAAAGGATTATCTATTTCTCCAGCTGTACGGTCAAAAGTATTATTATTATTCTCATCTCTTACATCTAAATCTGGAGCAAAACGGTAAGCTATTGAGATAACATCTCCACTTCCTCTTCCTCCTGTGTTAGCTTGTGTTGGCACTCCATTTCTTGTATCTCTACTTCCAAACGTGTTAAATCCTATTTTTAATTTATTATTGATTTGAGCATCTATATTACTTAAAAATGAAAAACGCTCAAATCCTGAATTAATAACTACACCCTCTTGATCAAAATAATTACCTGATACATAAAAGTTAATATTTTCTGTTCCTCCTGAAAAAGATAACTGGTGATTTGCAGCAAAACCAGTAGTGTATATTAAATCTTGCCAATCCGTATTTGCAGCCCCTTGTTCGTAACCTGGAGTAATTTGATTCTGATAATCAGCATATTGATCTGCATTTAACAAATCTAATCTGTTAGATGTGCTTTGAATAGCGTAGTTTGTATTCAATTCAATAGACATCTTTCCCTTTTTACCCTTTTTGGTCGTTACCAAAATAACACCATTAGCACCTCTTGAGCCATAAATTGCGGTGGCAGAAGCATCTTTTAACACTTCTATCGAAGCGATATCTCCTGGTTGGGGGTATGTTGCGCCCACAAAGCCGTCTACAACAACTAAAGCGCCACTACTTGCTCCTATTGAAGTATTTCCTCTAACCCTTACACTTATTGCTGCGCCAGGTTCCCCTCCATTATTTGATTGGACAGCTACACCCGCAGCTCTACCTTGTAAAGCTTGTTCTGCATCCAAAACAGGAAAAGCAGTTACTTCTTCAGATTTTACTGAAGACACAGACCCTGTTATATCGCTTTTCTTTCTTGCACCATACCCAACTACCACAACTTCATCTAAAGCTGCTAAATCTTCTTCTAAAGCTACATTCACGGTTTTAGAGCCGCTTAAAGCCACTTCTTTTGTTGCATAGCCTACATAGCTAAAACTTAAAATGGCTTTATCACTACTAACGGTAATACTATAATTCCCGTCAAAATCTGTAGAAGCCCCTTTTCTGGAGCCTTTAACAATTACATTTACACCTGGTAAAGCCATACCGTCGGCTTTGGATGTTACTTTTCCTGTTATAGTTTTTTCTTGTGCATTGGTTTGTAGCACCACACAAAAACCAAATAAGAATAAAAGTAACCTTTTAAATTGTCTAGTTTTTTTCATCTGTTAAGTTTAGTTAATACGAATTTGTTTTTAGTTCAGATAAATAATAACCAAACTAAACACAATAATAATTGTGATAAGTATAATTTCTAAATACTTGGTTTTAAGTTTGATTTTTTTCATCCCTCTAAAAGTAGATGAATTTGTTTTTGCTAAAGTACAAATAGGGAGTAAAAAAGTACAAAATACTAATAACCAGTATTTTAAATCACCACATATTAAGACCCTATTGAGAATTTACTAGCATATTGCGAAGGTGTTTTACCCATTTTTTTCTGAAAACATTTACTAAAATATTTAGGATTTTTAAACCCAACCTGATAACTTATCTGAGAAATATTCAATTTTCCTTGCTCTAGTAATTGTACTGCTCTTTTCATTCTAAAGTGAAGAATAAACTCATTTGGTGTTAAATTAGACCATGCTTTTATTTTTGTAAACAACATCGTTCTACTCACCCCCAGTTCTGAACAGAAATAAGGAATATCAAATTGCTCATTAGCAATATTATTTTTAACCAATTCTAATGCTTTCTTATACAATTTTTCATCGTATGAGGATACCAATACATCTTCTGTATCTAAACCATCACTTGAAAGGAATTTTTGCTTTAATTTTTCTCTACTTAGTAATAAGTTTTTAACGCGTAGTATAAATTCCTTAACGTCAAAAGGCTTACTAATGTAATCGTCTGCACCACGCTCTAGGCCTTCTAATTTGAAAATTAAAGCCGATCTTGACGTAAGTAGTATTATAGGGATATGGCTTGTTTTCAAATCGCCTTTTATCGCAGCACATAATTCTGTGCCTGTCATCTCTGGCATAATGACATCACTTATAATTAAATCCAACGTTTCGCGTTTTGCGATATTAAAAGCCGCACTTCCATTTTCGGCTTCTAAAACATTATAATCGGCTACCAATAAGCTTTTTATAAACTTCCTTAAGTCTTTATTATCCTCTACAAGTAGAAGTGTTTGTTTACTACTTACTTTTGCATCGGCAATATCTTCTTCTACAACCAAATCTTTGCTTTCTAACTGGGTAACGTATTGAGACACATCATCACTAAACTTAAAATCATTTAAAATCTCCGATGCTTCTAAATGCGCTTTTCCTAATAATAAGGCAACCGAAAATACCGAACCGTCTTTCTCTACATGATTTTTATATCTGATTTTTCCTTTGTGTAATTCTACAATATTCTTAGCTATAGACAACCCTATACCTGTACCTTTACTGTAATTGTTTTCTGGTTTATTATTTACGGCAATTTCAAAAAAGCGCTCAAATATTTTGTCGCGATACTCTTCGGCTATACCAACACCAGAGTCTTCTACCTGTATAGTGATTTGTTCCTTTTCTTTATGAACACGAATTACAATAATACCCCCTTCTGGTGTATAGCGAAAGGCATTAGATATAAGGTTATAAAACACGCGTTCTAACTTATTGCGATCGTAATACACTAATATAAGTTCGTAATCGCAGATAAATTCGAATGTATAATTACCATTTTTAGCAAACTCTGTAAACGACAGGTAAATTTCTCTTAAAAACTTTACAATGTTACCTTCTGCAGCTTCTAATTTAAAAAGGTTATTTTCAAACTTTCTAAAGTCCATTAACCTGTTGATGAGATGGAGTAAATGCCCCGCACTATTTTCTATGACGAGTAGTTTCTTGTATATTGTGCTACTGCCTTTATAATCTTCTATTATTTGTTGTAATGGACCTACTATAAGTGCTAGCGGTGTTCTAAACTCATGCGATATATTTGTAAAAAACTGCAGTTTTGTTTTATTGAGTTCTTTGGCGCGCTCTGTTTCTATATGTTCTAGGTTTAGCTCATGTTTTAATGCAGCTTTAGACTTTAAAATTGTTATTAAAAAATGTAGCGCTGTTAAAATTAAAAGCCCATATATGGCAAAAGCCCACCACGTACGCCATGGTGCAGGCGCTACCTGTATTTGTAATTCTGTTATAAAATTATTCCAAACGCCATCTCCATTAGCTCCCATAACTTCAAACCTATAATCTCCTGGCTTTTGTATGGTATATGCTGCAAGACCAGTCGTTGTTATGTTCCATTCGTTTTCAAGCCCCTTAAGTCTGTATTTATAACTATTGTTGCTAGAGT
>CAZLTR010000102.1:0-12122 GCA_964562415.1 uncultured Hyunsoonleella sp.
TTTAAGTCGTGTTTGCTAAACTAGGTGTGGCAATACCAAATTGTTTATCTACATGAAATGCGAGAAACTTCAGCGTAACTTTCCTATATTTGCACTTTCTTAAAAATTAGAATAATGCAAGACGGACTATACGCAAAATTTAGTACACCAAAGGGCGAAATATTGGTTGCTTTGGAATATCAAAAAACACCAGGAACAGTAGGGAACTTCGTAGCCTTAGCAGAAGGTAATTTAGAGAATTCTGCAAAACCTCAAGGAACACCTTATTACAATGGTTTGAAATTTCATAGAGTTATTCCAGACTTTATGGTACAAGGTGGTTGCCCCCAAGGCTCTGGTGCAGGAAATCCAGGCTATCAATTTGATGATGAGTTTCATCCAGATTTAAAACATGATGGGCCAGGCGTATTGTCAATGGCTAACGCAGGACCAGGTACTAATTGAATTCAGTTTTTTATCACCCACACAGAGACAGCTTGGTTATATGGTAAACATACTGTTTTTGGAAAAGTAAAAGAAGGACAAGATGTTGTAGATGCCATAGCCCAAGGAGATGTCATAGAAGCCGTAGAGATCGTTAAAGTAGGTGCCGAGGCAGAAGCATTTAATGCTGTAGAGGCGTTTAGAACTTTTGAAGGGTCTAGATAGGCAAGATTAGCAGAAGAAAAAGCAAAGCAAGAAGCCGAATTAGATAAAGTAGCGGCAGGCTTTGATAAAACGGATAGTGGTTTACGTTATCAAATTATTCAAAAAGGAGATGGTGTTAAAGCAGAAAAAGGAAAAACTGTTTCTGTGCACTATAAAGGACAATTGTTAGATGGGACTGTTTTTGATTCATCATACAAAAGAAACCAACCTATAGATTTTCCTTTAGGAGTAGGACAAGTTATTCCAGGATGGGATGAAGGTATAGGTTTATTAAATGTTGGAGATAAAGCACGTTTTGTGATACCAAGCCATTTAGCTTATGGTAGTAGAGGTGCTGGAGGTGTTATTCCACCAGATGCAAATTTAATTTTCGATGTTGAATTAATGGATGTAAAATAAGTATTACGAAATAAGATACACTTATCGACGAAGCGCTCATTTTGAGCGCTTTTTTGATTTTTTACAAGTAACTAAGATCTTAAAATACGAATTTCTCGAAATTTTTCACGAACTTTAAAGGACTACCCCCCAATATTGTGAATTTGTGAAAAGTGTAAAGGAGATAGAACTGTATAATGATGTATTGATGGAACTTAACTATGATTTTGGAGATATCTTCATTTTTGAAGGGTTTATTGTCTCCGAAATAAAGGATGGAGTTAATGTAACTTGGAAATACCATGGCAAGCGTATTGTAGAAGATGTCACGCATTTTTTAGGTACTGATGGATGCGATTTGGTATATATTTCCAATAGAATGTATTCGTATTCGGTAGTTGCTTTAGACTGGGTGAAATTTTTTGCAAGTAACCACACTTTAAAAGCTTATTATATTGTCTCGGATAAACCAAACAGCAAACTAAATATTATGATTGAAAATTTGTTTTTCAATAACAGAATAAAAAAGTTTGATTCATTACTTGCTGCAGTGAATTGGTGCCATAAAGCAGAAATGACCGAAAAATAAGCTCATTTATAAAAATTTAATTCGGATACCTCAAAGGTTGGGCTATTAGACAGGTCATACATTATTTACCCGATAGTCATCACTACAGTTACATGTGTTTTAAAATTTAATCTCTTGATTTTGATGTAGCCGTGTATGCTATGATTTCCATTTAATATTGCAACCAATACTAGGTTTTTGTGGCTGTTCGTTTTTGGTATGAGCTAATAAACAATCCATAGCATGGCTTAAGTCTTTTCCGGTAACGGGGATGTCATTACCTGGCCTGGAGTTATCTAATTGGCCTCTATAAGTTAAACTTAAATTAGCATCGAATAAAAACAAATCTGGCGTACAAGCGGCATCGTAAGCTTTTGCGACTTCTTGAGATGCATCGTATAAATAGGGAAATGGATAAGCTTCAGATATGGCATGTTGCTTCATTTTGTCAGGACCATCTTGGGGATAGTTAATAGCATCATTACTAGAAATAGCAATAAAGGCTATACCTTTGGAGGTGTAGGCATTTGCAAGGCGAACCAGTTCTGTATTGACATGAATTACAAATGGGCAGTGATTGCAAATAAACAATATAACAGTGCCTTTTTCGCCTTTAAGTTGTTCTAAGCTTAAAGTTGTATCTGAAACAGTGTCTAATAGCTTGAAATTTGGGGCTTGTGTGCCCAAAGGAAGCATGTTTGAAGGTGTTCGTGCCATAATTCATTTTTTTCAAAGTTCGGTATTTCTCTTGAATTATACATTAGAAAACGGATTCTATATTGCATCTTTAAATCATAAATGCCCTTGTCTGGGGTTTAGCTGTAATTAATTTTATAATTTTTAAAAGAGAAATAGTAAATTGTAATTGTATTTTTAGGAAATAGAAAACGTCAAGATAAGTTCAATATATAAATGAAAGCACGTATTAGTTTTGAAGATTTTAGTAAAGTAGATTTACGCGTAGGTACAATTATAGAAGTGTTAGATTTTCCTAAAGCGCGTAAGCCTGCGTACCAATTGCTTATAGATTTTGGAGATTTAGGCCATAAAAAAACATCGGCTCAAATAACAACGCTGTATCAAAAAAAAGATTTAATTCATAGACAAATCGTAGCTGTAGTAAATTTTCCACCAAAGCAAATTGCTAATTTTATGAGTGAATGTTTGGTTTTAGGTGCCGTAAAAGCTAAAGATGTGTATCTATTACATCCCGAGGTTAGCGTGAAAAATGGAAGTTTGCTGAGATAATGTACTGCGCAAAAAAAAAGAGGATGCTTTTTTTAAGCATACCTCTTTAATCGAGTTTGTTGTTAAAAGTCTAGTTTTTTAAATATCGTCAAAACTAATATCTGTAAAACTTTCAGTTGTATCGGTTGTTGTATTAGAATCATTAACAGAATCGGTATAGTCTTTTTTAAAGTCTTTTTGATGACGTTCACTAATCACTTCATCTCCCTTTTCTTTAATGATATAATCGGTCATTTCAGCAAGAATTTCTTTAAATTCCGAGAAATCTTCTTTATAAATGTAGATTTTGTGTTTTTTGTAGTGGTAGGAACCGTCGTCGTTTGTAAACTTTTTACTTTCTGTAATTGTTAGGTAATAATCATCAGCTTTAGTCGCTCTTACATCGAAAAAATAGGTGCGTCTACCTGCTCTTAATACTTTAGAAAAAATCTCCTCTTTCTCCATCATTCCGTGGTTGCTCATTGTACTATCTAATTAATTAAACACTATTGTGTTTTCCAAAAGTGAAAAAAAAACAGAAATTAACCAACATTTTTTAGAGTTTATTTTTAAAATATTGTTTTTTGTAGCATTATAATAAATTATTCTTACAAGTAAATATAAGCGTTAGAGATTAACGTTTATTTTCTTTGGCCTCACTTAATTGTTTAAAGTATAGGTCTTTGTAGTAGCCATCGGTTTCTGTAAGCGTGTCATGTGTTCCTGTTTGAATAATTTTTCCATCATCTAAAACTATAATTTTATCTGCATTTTTAGCAGACGAAATTCGGTGACTTACTATGATTGTTGTTTTACCTTTAGATATCTTAAACAGGTTTGTTAGAATTTTTTCCTCAGTTTCGGTATCAACCGCCGAGAGACAATCATCAAACAGTAAAATTTTTGGAGATTTTATAATTGCTCTGGCAATAGAAACACGTTGCTTTTGTCCGCCAGATAAGGTGATGCCACGCTCTCCAAGCACAGTATCATAGCCTTTATTAAATTTTATAATGTTTTTGTGTACTTGAGCGTTCTTTGCTGCAGTAAAGACTTCTTCATCTGTAGCATTTGCTTTACCAAATTTAATATTGTGCTTTATAGTATCCGAAAAAAGAAAAGCATCTTGTGGAACGTAACCTATATTGCTTCTTAAGTCTTCTAAATGGTGTTGTCGTATCGTTGTGTCATTAATCTTAATAGTACCACTAGTCGTGTCGTAAAGACGCCCAATTAAATCTAAAATTGTAGATTTACCAGAGCCTGTTTTTCCTAAAATAGCAAGTGTTTCCCCTGTTTTAATCTCAAAAGAAATATTTTTTAGCGCTTCAATATGAGTATCTCCGTAGGTAAATGAAACGTTTTTAAATACAATATCTCCAGTAATTTCGGTATGGGTAGAGACTTCATTTTGTATTTCGGGTTCTATTTTTAAAAATTCATTGATACGTTTTTGAGAGGCCTCCGCCTGTTGTACGATAGAAGTGACCCAGCCCACAGTAGCCACAGGCCAAGTAAGCATATTTACGTAAATGATAAATTCTGCAATAGTTCCTAAACTTTTAATTTGGCCATTAATGTATTGGGTGCCTCCTATGTAAATAACTAAAAGGTTACTAGCACCTATAAGCAAAATCATCATAGGAAAAAATAAGGCTTGTACCTTAACAAGATGTAATTGTTTTTCCTTACTAGTTGTTGATAAAGCATTAAAATTAGTAGACGTTTGTGGCTCTATACCATAAGCTTTAATCACAGAAATACCACTAAAAGACTCTTGTGTAAATGTGGAAAGCTTAGACAGATATTCTTGAACAACCGTGCTGCGTTTGTGTATCTCTTTGCTAAGCTTATATATGATTACCGATAAAATTGGTAGTGGTAATATAGTGTAAAGCGTAAGTGTAGGTGCTTCATTAAACATGTAGAGTAATGCTATAATAAAAAGCGTAATGGTATTAATACTATACATAATGGCTGGACCTGCATACATGCGTACACGCCCTACATCTTCACTAATTCTATTCATTAAATCCCCAGTCCTATTTTGTTTGTAAAAGTTAAGCGATAACTTTTGGTATTGGGAATAAATTTCATTTTTAAGATCGTATTCTATATAGCGAGAAACATTAATGATGGTTTGTCGCATTAAAAACGTAAGAACACCTGCGACGACAGCAGCTCCAATAATGTAAAGGATGGCTTCAAAAAGTTCAGATTTTAAGCTAGAGGAAGGGAGACCAGCTTTATTTTCAATAATTTCGAAAATACGCCTAATGTATCGTGGTGTAAATAACAAAAATATTCGAGCAACAATTGTAATTACTATACCAACTAGTAAGTGCGCTTTATATTTGAGAAAATATTTGTTTAAATGTTTTAATTCCTTCACGTAGTTCTTTAAAAGATCATGCAAATATAAAGTAATAAAAATAGAATTTAAGAGAAGCATACGTACAGTGCCTGTTAAATAATGCTTAAATAAAATTAACAGAAACAAAACCTTAATAACCGATCTATTTTATTAAAATAGTTTATTTTTGCCCACATAAATTAAAGAAAAAAACAGAACCCAAGGTTTTAATTTAAGTTCATTGCCATGATGCTAAATAGAAGACATATTCGTGTAAAAGTAATGCAGACCATATACGCTTTTAAAGGAAGCGCGAGTGATGATTTAAGTAAAGATCAAAAATTCTTATTATTCAGCATAGATAATATGTACAATCTGTACTTGTTAAATTTGGCGCTATTACTGGCGGTACAAGAACGCGCTGCACAAGATCTTCAAAAAAAACAAAATAAGCATTTAGCGACTTCAGAAGATAAAAATCCCAATAGAAAGTTTGTAAATAATCAAATCTTTCAGCAATTAAGAGCTAATGAAGATTTACAGGATAAGTTAAAAGCAAATAGTTCTATTAATTGGGAGTTAGATAGTGAATATGTTGATATTATTTTTAAAGCCATTATAAAAAGCGAATTATATCAAGAGTACATGCAAACCAGAACTTCTGATTTTAAGGAGGATAAGGACTTTTTTGTAGATATGTTTAAAGACATAGTGGCTCCAAATGAAAAATTGTATGACTATATAGAGGATAAGAATTTAACTTGGGTAGATGATATGCCTACGGTAAATACAACAATTTTAAAACTTTTAAGGAAAGTAAAACCAAAATCGACAGAGACTCATTTTATTCCAAAGTTATATAAAGATACCGAGGATAAACAGTTTGCTATTGATTTGTTTCGAAAAACAATCCTTAATGTCTCGGCAATAAATCAAGAAATAAAGCAGAAAACTAAAAACTGGGATGCCGAACGTATTGCAAGTTTAGATTATGTGCTTTTACAAATGGGCATATGTGAGTTACAACACTTTGCTTCAATTCCTGTGAAAGTAACTATTAATGAATATTTAGAGATAGCCAAAGAGTATTCGACACCAAAAAGTAGTATTTTTATTAATGGAATACTCGATAAATTGGTAAGAGAGTACAAAGAAGATAATAAGCTTAACAAAGTAGGAAGAGGACTGATGTAATGTGTTTTAAACAGTACCTTTAGGAGTTTTAAGACTTATGATTTACAAATATAGAAGCCTTTAATTGTGATGCTCATTTCTTAACAAAGGCATAAAAATTTTTAAACACTAAAAATATTGTTATTTTTACAAACCTATTTTATATAACACGGAGAATATGAAAAAACTAATTTTAGGCGTGACTGCCTTATGTATGATCGCTTTTACAAGCTGTAAAGAAGATGCAACCAAGAAAATAAATGAGGGCAATGTGGAAGCCGCAGCTGCAAGAGATGCTGTAGCCTCTAAGTTTCCCGTATTAAAGTTTGATAAAAAGGAGCATGATTTTGGCGAAATAGAAGCAAAAACACCAGTTGAAACTGTGTTTACTTATAAAAATACAGGAGAAGCTCCTTTAGTAATTACCAATATAAAGAGCACATGTGGTTGTACAGTGCCTAAAGATTGGAGTAGAGAACCATTAGCGCCAGGAGCTGAAGGTAAGTTTACTGTAAAATATAATGGTAGTGGTAAAAACAATGTATCTAAAACAATTACTATTACTGCAAATACCGAAAAAGGTACCGAAACTGTAAAAATAAAAGCGTTTGTTAAGCCAGATCCTAACGCTCCAAAACCAACGGCTAAAAGCTAATTGAACTCATGGGAGATATGGGAAGTTTATTGCCGTTTGCATTAATGTTTGTAGTTGTATATTTTTTTATGATTGCACCACAAATGAAACGCGCAAAGAAAGAAAAACAATTTGCAGCCGAACTTAAAAGAGGCGACAGAATTATTACCAAAAGTGGTTTGCACGGTAAAGTTGTAGAGTTAAATGACAAGGATAACTCTTGTGTTATTGAAACTTTAGCTGGAAAATTAAAATTTGATCGTACCGCAATTTCAATGGAGATGAGTACTAAGCTAAAAGCACCTGCCGTAGCAGCTAAAAAATAAAAAGCATTTAAATAAATATGCATATTAAAAAGGTTTCCATTAGGAAGCCTTTTTTAGATTAAGCTAAGTTTTATAACGCATAGCCTCGTGTAACATAGGAATTTAGTGCTGTTTTTTAAAATTTGAGTTATATCTAATGGCATAATTTTAAGGTACAATCTATAAAGGATACATTTAAAGGTTATAAACCTGAAAAAAAAATAAAAAAATAGGTTTGATAAATAAAAAAGCTTTGTATATTTGCCCCCAGTTTTGACAGAGGTCAAAAATATTTCAGAAACATACAATTCAGATTTAAAAACATAAGACAATGCCAAAAAGAACGTTTCAGCCATCAAAAAGAAAGAGAAGAAACAAACATGGTTTCAGAGAAAGAATGGCTTCTGCCAATGGTAGAAAAGTACTTGCTAGAAGAAGAGCTAAAGGAAGAAAGAAATTGTCTGTATCATCTGAAACAAGACATAAAAAATAATGATTAACAATTGTTGATATAATAAAGGTGTTGCTTAAGTGTAACGCCTTTTTTTATGTAAACTTTTGGTTAATTTTGCAACTGATTTATTTACAACAGAATACTTTAAGAAGATGCCAAAAAATCCTAAATTGAAATCGATCCTAATTATTGGTTCAGGTCCCATTATTATTGGGCAAGCCTGTGAGTTTGATTATTCAGGGTCGCAAGCCTTAAGATCGTTAAGAGAAGATGGAATAGAAACAGTTTTAATTAATTCTAATCCTGCAACTATTATGACCGACCCTTCTATGGCCGATCATGTGTATTTATTGCCTTTAACGACTAAGTCTATTATTAAGATTTTAAAAGAACACCCTCAAATCGATGCTGTATTGCCTACAATGGGAGGTCAAACAGCACTTAATTTGTGTATTGAAGCAGATGAAAAAGGCATTTGGAAAGATTTTGATGTTGAGATTATTGGTGTAGATATAGATGCCATTAATATTACCGAAGATAGAGAGCAGTTTAGAGAGTTAATGGAGAAGATTGGTGTTGGTATGGCGCCACAAGCTACGGCAACATCTTTTCTAAAAGGTAAAGAAATAGCACAAGAGTTTGGCTTCCCATTATGTATCCGTTCATCTTTTACTTTAGGAGGTGCTGGTGCAGCTATAGTTTATGATGAAGAAGATTTTGATAAATTATTACGTAGAGGTTTGGAGATTTCTCCAATTCACGAAGTTATGATTGATAAAGCGCTTCTAGGATGGAAAGAATACGAGTTAGAGTTGCTTAGAGATTCGAACGATAACGTTGTTATTATTTGTTCTATAGAGAATATGGATCCTATGGGGATTCATACTGGAGACTCTATAACAGTAGCTCCAGCGATGACCTTAAGTGATAAAACGTATCAAAAAATGCGTGATATGGCTATCCATATGATGCGTAGTATTGGAGACTTTGCAGGAGGTTGTAATGTGCAGTTTGCAGTAAGTCCAGATGAAAAAGAAGAAATCATTGCTATTGAAATTAACCCTCGTGTATCTAGATCTTCTGCTTTAGCAAGTAAGGCTACAGGATATCCTATTGCAAAGATAGCTGCCAAGCTAGCAATGGGTTATCATTTGGATGAGTTGAATAACCAAATTACAAAATCTACATCTGCTTTATTCGAGCCTACCTTAGATTATGTGATTGTAAAAATACCACGTTGGAATTTTGATAAGTTTGAAGGTTCAGATAGAACTTTAGGTCTTCAAATGAAAGCTGTAGGAGAGGTTATGGGAATAGGCCGTTCTTTCCAAGAAGCCTTACATAAAGCTACACAATCTTTAGAGATAAAACGTAATGGTTTAGGAGCAGATGGAAAAGAAAATACCAATTATGAGCAAATTTTAGAAAAGCTAAAGTTTGCATCTTGGGATCGTGTTTTCATTATTTACGATGCTATAAAAATGGGTATTCCATTAAGCCGTATTCATGAAATCACAAAGATAGATATGTGGTTCTTACGTCAATATGAAGAACTGTATTTCTTAGAAAAAGAAATTTCAACTTTCTCTATAGATAGTATTGATAAAGAGTTGTTGTTAGAAGCCAAGCAAAAAGGCTATGGTGATCGTCAAATAGCGCACATGCTGGGATGTTTAGAAAGCGAAGTTTACAATAAGCGTGATACTCTAGGGATTAATCGTGTTTATAAATTGGTAGACACCTGTGCTGCAGAGTTTGAAGCCAAAACACCATATTATTATTCGACTTTCGAGAGTGATATGCAAACTGCAGATGGGCAGCGTTATGCCGATAATGAAAGTGTCGTAACAGATAAAAAGAAAATTATTGTATTAGGTTCTGGCCCTAACAGAATAGGGCAAGGTATTGAATTTGATTATTGTTGTGTGCATGGGGTATTAGCATCGGCAGAATGTGGTTACGAAACCATCATGATAAACTGTAACCCAGAAACGGTATCTACAGACTTTGATACTGCAGATAAATTATATTTTGAACCTGTATTTTGGGAACATATTTACGATATCATTAAGCATGAGAAACCAGAAGGTGTTATTGTACAGTTAGGAGGGCAGACTGCGCTTAAACTGGCTGAAAAATTAGACCGTTACGGTATAAAAATTATAGGGACAAGTTATGATGCTTTAGATTTAGCAGAAGATAGAGGTCGTTTTTCTAATTTATTAAAAGAGAATAACATTCCTTACCCACAGTTTGATATTGCAACTACTGCAGACGAGGCTTCGGCCATAGCAGATGTTTTAGATTTTCCAATTTTAGTACGTCCTTCTTATGTTTTAGGCGGACAGGGTATGAAAATTGTAATCAATAAAGAGGAGTTAGAAAAGCATGTTGTTGATTTGTTAAGTCAGATGCCAGGCAACCAGTTATTATTAGATCATTACTTAGAAGGCGCTATAGAAGCTGAAGCCGATGCCATTTGCGATGGTGAAGACGTATACATCATTGGTATTATGGAACACATAGAACCTTGTGGAATACACTCTGGTGATAGTAATTCGACATTACCTCCGTTTAATTTAGGAGAGTTTGTAATGCAGCAAATAAAGGAGCATACCAAGAAAATTGCCTTAGCTTTAAATACTGTAGGTTTAATTAATATTCAATTTGCTATTAAAGATGATATTGTCTACATCATTGAAGCTAATCCTAGAGCTTCTCGAACGGTACCGTTTATAGCGAAAGCCTATGGTGAGCCTTACGTAAATTATGCAACGAAATTAATGTTAGGCGAAAAGAAAGTGAAAGACTTTAAGTTTAACCCTCAATTAGAAGGTTATGCGATTAAGCAACCAGTATTCTCATTTAATAAATTCCCTAATGTTGATAAAACGTTAGGCCCAGAAATGAAAAGTACAGGAGAAAGTATTTTATTCATAGATAGTTTAAAAGATGACGACTTTTACGATTTATACTCTAGACGTAAAATGTATTTGAGTAAATAGAAATACCGCACGATATTAATTATAAAAGAGGCTACCTGAAAAGGTAGCTGTTTTTTTTGAAAACCAATTTGACTAGTCCTAAAAAACCGTTACAGTTTTTTTAGGACTAGTCATTTAAAGTAGTTATAAAGCTAAATAGAGGTTTTTATATTATCTTTTTATAACTTTAAAGGTCTTTTTAAAACCACTAGAATTAACCAACTCTACAAAATATATTCCAGAAGGTTCGTTAATTTTTAAAGAAAAGTTAGTTGTTATTTTTTGAGTAGAAACAAGTTTTCCTAAACTACTATATACTTTAGCTGTTACATTTAAAGCTTCTAATGAATTAAAATAAAGTTCACCATTTGTTGGGTTAGGATATAGTAATATATTGCTTATAGAAGGAATGCTATTTTCTATATTTAATATTTCAGTAGTGTAAGTTATATTTAAAACGGGAGCTGTCCCCATTTCTTTACTACCAATTCTAATGGCTGATTCCGATATTGATTCGCCTCCTATAATAATCCAACCAAAATTAGAAGTATTACCATCCAGCCAATTCTGAACTTCGTTGACTAAAGCTGTAGAAGTATTAAATGTTTGTGTACCATTCATTCCTGTAAAAGTAGAGCTTGCAGTTGGATTGTTTTCGAAATCTCCACCCTGTGTTGTCCATGTCGATCCAGTTATGCCTGTTATTGCATTGATCCAAGTCGCGTCTGGTGCCACTGCAGTTGCTCCACCACCACCGCCACGAGAACCAACTGAAGTACCTTCTCCCCAATCTTTATTTAACCGATGAAGATTGTAAACAATACTATTTGTGTGAGTACGGCCTGTCATATCTACGTTTACATTTAAAGAGACCTCAGTAATTATAGAACCGTTAGGTATATTTGATAAATCAAATTGTATGAGCGCTCTTCTTAAACCTTCTCCTCTTATTCTACCAACGAAATTTTTACCTCCTCCAGAAGAATTAGAAGTCCTATCACTTAGTATCGTATTATCTTTAATAGGATTTAGATTAACTGTAGTTTGAGCATCTACTACAAATGCAAAATGCATTAATAGTAGTAATAGAAATGTAGTTTTTATCATAATTATTATCTTTAAGTTAATATATTCGTCATATAGCATTAACATCCTTTTCAACTCAAAGTCTATTAGTAAAATTCTCTTTAGGCCTTTAGTTCCTAAAGTACTTTTTATAAAAAGGAATCATAAATTAATTTCATTTTTTTTAAAGTATTTATAACTACATTATAGCTTTTCTAATTAAATGCTGTATGTAAATTAAGCATAGATACTTGGGAAAATTAATTTATTAAAGAACTCATCTTGACTTTTTCTATTTCCTAAAAAATGGCTAAAATTCACCCCTATTTCGTT
>CAZLTR010000103.1:0-12087 GCA_964562415.1 uncultured Hyunsoonleella sp.
AGTTACAGAAGAAGGTGTTGTAGAAGTTCTTGGTGTAGGTAGTAAAGGGATTGATGCGGTATTAGCTAAAATCGATTCCTTATTATTTAAACCTGAAGTAGGAAGCGTTTACGAAGTAAAAGTGATAAAAATGCTTGACTTTGGTGCTGTTGTAGAATATTTAGACGCACCAGGTAACGAAGTTTTATTACACGTAAGCGAACTCGCTTGGGAACGCACAGAAAATGTTAGCGATGTTGTTAATATGGGCGATGTTTTTGATGTAAAATACTTTGGCATCGATTCTAGAACTCGTAAAGAAAAAGTATCGCGTAAAGCCATTTTACCAAAACCTGAAGGTTATGTAGCAAGACCTCCACGAGATAATAACGACCGCGGTGGCCGAGGTAAAGGTAACAACCGAGGACGTGATAACCGTAATAAGGATAATAGAAAACCTAGAGAAGACAAAAAAGACGACTAATTTTTTATCGTTTTTTCTCTATTATAAATCACCAAAGCCACTTCATTTTGAAGTGGCTTTTTTTATATATAACGACCTCCTTAAAATTGCCCCAAAAGCGTATCACTACTATATATTAAATAATTTAACACCTAAACGGCGCGCGCTCTATTTTTACTTTTCTTAAAGTTATATTAAATAAACATCTAAAACTCATCACTCTACCGTACATGTATGTAAAATACAACAATAAGCATCGTTTATTTACTTATATCACTATTACATATGAACACTAAAAAAAGCACCTCTAAGGCCTCTACATCTCATCAAAACCTAAACCGTTGGATGACTTTTGTAAATATAAACCGCTTTAAATCTCAAAAAACGCAAAACCCCTATACCCGTATCACACTTGTATCCACATTTTTAATTATTAGTATTGGGCTTTGTTTTTTTATAACATTTCACAATGATTTTGAAAAATTTAATGCAGATCGTTCCAAAAGTATTATTGGTTTAACGTTTATGATTACAGCAGCCTTACTGTTTCTATTTAAAAGTGTACATTTTATATACATTGCTTTTAACTATTTTAAATACAAACCTATAACTTCTGTAACAGATGAAGCACTTCCTAGTTGCACTGTAATTGTGCCCGCCTATAATGAAGGAAAGCAGGTTTGGGATACCCTAATAAGCTTAAGTAAAAGTAACTACCCTATAGAAAAACTGCAGCTTATTGCTATAGACGATGGCAGTAAAGACGATACTTGGCACTGGATGCAGGATGCAAAAAAGCAACTTGGCGACCGCCTTAAAATATACCAACAGCCCAAAAACAAAGGCAAACGCCATGCGCTTTACAGAGGCTTTAATTTAGCCACAGGAGATGTTTTTATCACAGTAGATAGCGACTCTATAGTAGAAGACCATACTCTAAGACGCCTCGTAAGCCCATTTATTGAAAAACCACAATGTGGTGCTGTTGCAGGTAATATAAGAGTACTCAACACAAAAAAAGAGATGCTCCCCAAAATGTTAGATGTAAGTTTTGTAATGAGCTTTGAATTTGTGCGCTCGGCAGAAAGTAATTTAAACTCTGTATTATGCACGCCAGGCGCCTTAGCTGCCTATCGCAAAACTGCTGTGTTAGAGTGTTTGCCCGAGTGGATGAACCAAACCTTTATGGGGCAACCTTCAGATATTGGTGAGGATCGCGCTATGACCAACATGATATTAAAGCAAGGCAAACATGTCCTTTTTCAAAGTAATGCTATTGCCTATACCAATGTACCAGAAAAATACACTGGACTTTACAAAATGTTTATTCGTTGGGGGCGCAGCAATGTTAGAGAAAACATCGCCATGTCTAAATATATATTTACAAACTTTAGAAAAGACAGTAAAATAGGAAGTCGTTTACTCTTTATTGGACAATTTTCTAATATGCTAATGAGCTATCCCTTCGTTATATTTATGTTGTTTTTTGTGCTTACACATCCCCTGCTATTTTTAGGATCTACACTATTAAGCATACTTATAACCTCAACATTTTCGTTTATGTTTTATGCCAAACGCTATAGTCTTAAAGCCTCCTATTGGGCTTATACCTATAGTATTTTTTACACCTTTGGCTTATTTTGGATTACGCCTTATGCTATAGCAACTGCAAATAAAAGCGGGTGGTTAACTCGAGATTTAATCCCCTCCTCATAAAAACTTTCTGTAATATTTTAAACGTACATCTTGCTTGTGACCTCTTTAACATTTAAGGGTCTCAACTATAGAAAAGAATAAATAGTTTGTTTTTTTTGTAACAAAATTAATCCTACTTACGTATAACCAAAGCAGGCCCTATTTATTCACTTTAAATTACAGGAGAACATTAGATGAGACAGCTTAAAATTACGAAGCAGGTTACCAATAGAGAAACCGCCTCGTTAGATAAATATCTACAGGAAATTGGTAAGGTAGACTTAATAACTGCCGACGAAGAAGTTGAGTTAGCACAACGTATAAAAGCAGGAGATCAAGTTGCTTTAGAAAAATTGACTAAAGCCAATTTACGTTTTGTGGTTTCTGTAGCTAAACAATACCAAAACCAAGGATTAACATTGCCCGATTTAATTAATGAAGGTAATTTAGGCCTTATAAAAGCAGCACAGCGTTTTGATGAAACACGTGGTTTCAAATTTATTTCTTACGCAGTATGGTGGATTCGCCAATCTATACTTCAAGCATTAGCTGAGCAATCGCGTATTGTACGTTTACCGCTTAATAAGATTGGATCTATCAATAAAATTAATAAAACCTTTGCCTTTTTAGAGCAAAGTCATGAGCGCCCTCCTTCTGCAGAAGAGATTGCTAAAGAGTTAGACATGACGATTAATGACGTTAAAGAATCTATGAAGAATTCTGGACGTCATGTTAGTATGGATGCGCCTCTTGTTGAGGGTGAAGATTCTAACTTATACGATGTTCTTAATTCTGGAGAATCGCCAAACCCAGACAAAGAATTATTACACGAGTCTTTACGTACTGAAATAGAACGCGCTTTAGAAACACTTACACCTCGCGAGGCCGATGTAATTCGCTTATATTTCGGCTTAGGGAACCAACACCCTATGACACTTGAAGAAATAGGTGAAACTTTCGATTTAACACGAGAACGTGTAAGACAAATTAAGGAAAAAGCAATTCGAAGATTAAAACATACGTCTCGAAGTAAAATATTAAAAACCTATTTAGGTTAGTAATTCATTTTTTTTACGACCTAATAAAGGTAACAACAGTTACACATAACTGTTCGTTTTTTGATTGATGAAAGAACCCACGGCTGATTACCGTGGGTTCATTTTTTTAACTACATGACATCGAGTTGTTTAAAACATCGTTACCACGTCTATTTTGTTTCCTTACTTTAAATTTTAAACCTATAACTTAAGCATAAAACCGATCTATAGCTTGCAAAATCGTATCCACAAGTTCAATATTTAAGGCTTTCATATAATTGTAACTCGCATCTAGCAAATTCATCACAGTACTATTATCTCTATATTTAATTCGTGCATTGTATAAACGCACGCAAACTGCTAAATCTGCCTCGCTATAACTTACTCCAGTATATTCTTGAAGCATTTGTAAATACATAAACCCATTTTGAGATGTAGGTTCTATCATGGTACCTTCCCCAAAATCATTCCAAGTAATAATTTGAATAAAATCGGAAGATGCCGCAGTAGAAGCATTAAGAGATTCCACAAAAGTTAGCCCATCGTACTGAGGCAATACCCAACTGTTAATACCATCTGTCCACCCACCAGCTTCATAATAACTTGCAAAACCTGGATAAGCAGAGTCTATAGTCATATAATTAGAATCGGCATAGGTGTTATAATAATACGTTTTGGCCTGTAAGTGGTCTTCAGAAACCCATAAAAACTCACCTTTAAAATGCGTACCTAAAGCTGCTTTCATGCCCCAAAGCGATAATAAATACGGCTGTTCATTCTCTAAAAACACCTCATAAATACTATCCCACTGCGTGGCCTGGCTAATATAGTGTGGTCCAAACATAGAAATGCATTTAATCCCATCAAACTCTAAATAATTTGCACTCGTAAAATAGACATCTCTAATGTATTCAAAATCTTGCTGGGCTCTAGCCACAGGGGTCATTGGTGTATTTAAACTTTCCATATAAGCCACGCGATCTTCATACATAATAGAAAACTCTAAATCCACATTTTCTAACTTAGGAATAAATGTTTCTGTTGCCGTTTTAATCAAACCATAATCATGGACATCTCTACTGCCGTACCAATCGAAAATCACACCATCTATACCTGCTAACTTCATTAATAAAAAATGGTACTCCTGCAAATAAGGGTCTGAAGACGAATAAGCGCCTATTAATGGATTGTAATACGATGCAATTTGTTGCAAGCCATTGGCATCGCTTTGATCTGGATTTCGATTGGCCATGGTCCAATGTTGCCCCCAATAACCATCGTAAGATTTCGACTGGAACCATGGTAGGTAATGTACATATACCTTTTTAGGATTGGTTTTATCTATAGTCATGGGGTTGCTGTTATCCTTTCGCCTTACGCCTTTTGCTGTCAATGCCAACTCTCTATCCAAGACTTGCCTTAGTATAGAATCGGGATATACGTGTTTAGGCTCGGGTAAGCGATAAGTAGGTAGAGTCGTCGTGCTTTCTAAATTAGCATCTTGATCTGTACTACATGAGACTATAAGGCACAGCGCTATTAGCAGCTGATATCTCAATACATTTTGAGTGCTTTTCATATGATAAAGATTTAAATGAGGGGGTTTATACAAAATTAAAATACTATGCACTCTTCTGTAGCACCTTAAGACCAATAACCATTAAGTATAGACGAAATACCGTTTTCTTTATGTGAGCTATTTCTAAATCGTAAGAAAATATCGCAAAACCTTATCGTGCAGCCTATTAGACCTCATAGCTCGTGTTTACGAATTCTATAATGCAGGGGGGCATCGGTACAAATTTTTAGAGTATTTTTGCAAAAATTAATACTACTAAAATATGAGTTCGAAATTGATAGCACCTTCTATACTTGCCGCTGATTTTGGCAATTTGCAACGTGATATAGAAATGGTAAATAAAAGTGAGGCCGATTGGTTTCATATAGATGTTATGGATGGGCATTTTGTCCCAAACATCTCTTATGGCATGCCTGTGATACAAGCCATAAAACAACACGCCACAAAACCACTGGATGTGCATTTAATGATTGAAAAGCCAGAGCGTTTTATCGAGACATTTGCTAAAGTTGGGGCCGACATTATTACAGTACATTACGAATCTACAGTTCACTTACACCGAACGTTAAAGCAAATTAAAGATGCCGGTTGTAAAGCTGGTGTGGTTTTAAATTTAACAACACCTGTGTCTGTTTTAGAAGATATTTTACCAGAGTGTTTTATGGTATTACTTATGTCTATAAATCCAGGGTTTGGCGGTCAAAAATTTGAAGAGATGACCTACAACCGTGTTAAAAAGCTTCGAAAAATGATAACAGAACAAGGTTTAGATACATACATTGAGATTGATGGTGGTGTTTCTGATAAGAATATTCAGCAACTTGCCAAAGCAGGTGCAGATGTTTTTGTGGCAGGGAGTCATGTTTTTAAAAGTGAAAATCAAATAAAAACGATTGCAACCCTAAAGCAACTTGCAAACGCTTAATTGCCAGCTCTACAATATACCACACATATAAAACTGTAAAAGGCGCTTTGTTAAGTAACAAAGCGCCTTTTTAATGAGTTTTAAATCATTCCCTTAGATCCTAAGAAATTAAATCACTTCGGCTCTTAAATCTATCGTTATAGGGTCTCCTAAAGACGGGGTTAAAGTGGCTGTGCCCGTATACTCACCTGGCTCTAAATTAGAAGGGCCAAATGTAAACACCACGTCAAAAGACTCTCCTGGTTCTAAACCTGAGAAATTTGTAATTCGAACCGCTGCATTTCCTGGGAAATTAATACTTCCACTTAAGCCAATTAAACGCTCATTAGAATTATTAGTTACAGTTATCACAACTTCTTTATCTTCTACTTTACCTTTAGCAGTACTCGTATTGCCCTTAACCTGACCAAAATCTACACGTTTACTACTTACAGAAATCAAATCGGTTTGTGTAACCTCCTCTTCTGTAGTACTTGCAGGAACAACACTAGCTTTTAAAGCTATTATTATAGGGGCCCCAATAGACGGTGTTAAGGAAGCAGTGCCCGTATACTCACCTGGTCCTAAATTAGAAGGCCCAAATGTGAACACCACGTCTATAGACTCTCCAGGGTTTAATCCTGAAAAATTTGTCACTTGAACCGCTGCTTTTCCTGGAAAATTAATAGAAGATTCTAACCCTACTAAACGTTCATTCGAATTGTTAGTTAGTGTCACTATTTCAACTTTATCTTCTGTTTCTACTTTAGCAGAAGACGCATTAGCCATAACCTCTCCAAAATCTACTTCTGTTCGGCTTACTACAATTAGATCGTTTTGAGACACTTCTTCTGTTGGTGTCTCAGTTGGCGTTTCAGGATCATCATCATCTGAATCGCAGCTTACCAATGGCATCATAAACAATAATACGGCCATAGTGTAAACCAGCATTTTAGTCAATTCTTTTAGCTGTTTCGTACTCATAATTTTTAAAATTTAAGTTTTTAGTTACGTTTTTTGTTTTGAACGCATACATTTCACGAAATAGTATTTACCCTATATGAGTATTAACATATTTTTAAAAAAAAGAAGAGACGCCATCGATGAAAGGTCATTTAACGACAGAATACACATGTTAATCTGTATTTTTATTTCAAAAATGCAAAAACGAAAGAAAAAGATGTCTTTAACAAAAGTATATACATACTGTTTTAACGGTACCCCTTAAAATTGAAATTCAACATGTCCTTTACTTTAGTGTAAATTTCAGGGAATTTCTCTTTAAATGCTAATGGGGCTTCTATAAAGGTTTCGATAATTACAGCCAATAGTTCAGAATCATTAGTAAAGGCATAACTTCTAATAAATGTAGAGTTCACCAATCTATCTTTCAATGCGGTATCTGTTGCAAGTATGCGCCTTAACGCATTAAATTCATCTACAAACAAAACCGAATTAATATCGAAGCGCTTCATACTGCTGTAATGAATCGCGTGCGCAAATTCATGAATCCCCAAATTTATTTTATCATCCTCTATAGCATACCCTTCTAAAAAATTGTCCCAAGACAGTACCAAGGTTTTAAGGCGTGCATTATATTCGCCTTTATTCGTAGTTTTACTAAATGGAGAATAGTAAACTGTTGGATAAATCACAATGCGTTTAACACTTTCAAGTTTGTAAGCTCTAAATCCAAAGGTAAGCATCACTGCTGTAGCAGCAATTAAAATCTTAGCATCATCGGTTATGACAAACCCCTCTTTAGCTTCAAATTCCTTCTGCTTTAAAAAGGTCGCCATACGATGTCTAAAATAAGTCTTATGTCTTGGGGTTAAGGTTGTATAAAACGAAAACTTATGTTCTAAAATCTTAGTGTGGTGTATGGCTAATTCGCGTTTTTTAAAATACAGATGTACAAAAATGGGACGTTTGTATAGCAAAGCATACGACAATTCGATACTGCCTAAAAAAGCAGTTACAATACGTTTTACTAACCACAGAAGAAGTATGAGCACCGCCAAAAGTAAAATCCCAACAATTACAGCTCCAATTAAAGATGTGCCTTGCCACTTTTCATCTCCAAATACTACATAACATAAAAAATCCATCATAATTCCAAAACCGTCTAATTAGTGGTCACTTTTACCTCTAAGTTGTTACAAAAGTTGCTAAAAAACACCTTCACCCCTACAAACTATTCAAACCTAATACTTATTTTACAAATCTATACCATTAGCGCATTGTATTTCATCATTTAGACTTACAGCCCACTCATGTTAAAAAGTGTCGGGAGAGTTCAGGATACTTTTACGCCTCTAAAGCAGTAACTTTGTTTATTAAAACAAAAATTGTAATGTTATGTTCTCAAACACATCTAATAAATTATTCCTACTTGCATTTTGCTTTTCGTTGTTATGTTTCACTTGTGGAAATGATGATACTGTTGAAGAAATGGTGGAAGAAGAAATTGTAGAAGAAACCCCCGAAGAAGAAACTCCTGAAGAGGAAGTTCCCGAAGAACCCACTATAGACCCTAATACGGTTATGATTAACACTAACAGTACTGTTGGGCAATTCTATAACTTTTGGTCTACACGACCTATGATTAACCAAAACAGATTTAATAGTTCTAATTTTAGAAATAGTATCGAAGACATAAAACCCTATGTAAAAAGCTATAATATGGTTCGTGTACTAGGCGGACGATTAGATGACTTAAATACATTTTACAGGGGCGTGGATGACTCTGGAACTATTATCACAAATTTTAGTGGTTTGCTTACCTCTTTACGCAACTTTATGCTTACGGGCTTTAAGCCTAGAATTGTATTAGATAATGTACCATGGGGTTTAAGTGGAGAACGCCTTGAAGACAAATTTGGTAATACAAGACCTCCTTTAGATTATGGCTTATGGCGCCAGTATATCAATGCATTTTTACAGACACTTGTTAATGAATTTGGCTTGGCAGAAGTAAAAACATGGCGTTTTAGAATTGCAACAGAACCCAATTTTAATCCAGAACACTGGAGAGGATCTCCTGAATCGTTTTACAGACATTACGATATTACTGTAGACGAAATTCTTAAAGTTGTTCCGGGTGCACTCGTAGGCCCTGGTAACCTGTTAACAGAGAATGGATCAACCTTTACGACCGAAATCATAGACCATTGTGCCACAGGTGTAAATTTTGCAACTGGAGAAAGAGGTACTAAAATGGATTTCTTTAGTATTTCTTATTACGAACAATTGGATAGAAATAGAATAAAATTTGACGAAATTGTTCCTGAATACAGAACGGCATTGAATAGATACCCGCAATTTGCCAACATTCCTTTCGATATTCAAGAGTTTGGTATTTTAAGAGATGAAAACGCTAACAGAGGCTTAAGTTTAAGTGAAGGTACCGAAGTTGGCGCCAGTTGGTATGCGACTATAACCAGTAAAGCATTCGATAACAGAATTACAGAAATTTATGATTGGGGGCAAGAAATTGAGAATACAGATAATCTACCCTCTGGCCGAAGAAACGTGACGGAAATGTTTTTGAGATTAGAGAATGGTACCAGATTAGAATCTATAGCTCCAGAATCTGTAAACAATAGTACAACTTTTGCTGGTATCATTCCAGTTAGAAAAGATGGTAACCTCTATCTATTACTTTACAACCATAACACAAGGCGTTCTGGTTCAAGTAAAAGAACATTACTTCCAGTAATACAGGGAGGAGATATTTCATCGGCCACAAGTTGGACCATGAACGAATGGACTATCGATAAGGATAACGGTATCTTTATGCATGAACTTTATGACGATATTAGAGCTGCTGGCGTTACAGAAAAAACAGGAGGACGTATTTATGGTAACAGACCATCAGACCGCTTCGAAGATGGCTGGAAAAACGTATTTAACAGTGGAGTGACTAAATATACAGAGCTTTCTAAATTACCACAAACCATTACAGATTCTATCGTTACAAAACCCGAAGACAATATTTTAAGACTTGAGGTGCCCATGGAAACTCATAGTGTTAAACTTATAGAATTAATCCCTAGATAAATAAACGTTATATTCTAGTACTATTTAAGTAGTGCGTATTTATATTTAATAAATACGCACTACTTTTTTTTGCTAAACACTAACTTTAGTCTGTCACCGCTAAATATCAAGCACATTTACCTTTAGCTGGCCATGTGTTAGTTTAACACTATAAGTAAACAGGTTGGCTCCTTTCCCCCTCATAGATGAGCCTTAAATAAGTTTACCTCATAAACAGACTACAACTAAAAAAAGCAAGACACCATGTTTAATTTAGTTTATGGCATAAAAAAACCGAGACTAATAGGTCTCGGTTTGTAATGGAATATAGACAATCTAGTAAATAATATAGTTTGAGAGACACTAATTGCTATTCAATTACCTGCAATATGAGGTAGTATTACTACTTTATACGAACTACCTTCTAATACCTTATATAATTATACAAAACAAAAGTATGCATTGCGCGCTTTGCACCTTAATACAAAAACAACAATTCCTACTTTATTCTGTAATATTAAACTTCTTTTTTAAAACACTTGCAAGATAATTCCTTTTTAACGACTTATTGTCCTGCACTATAGTGTACTGTACTGTACTGGTCGGTTATTATTATTTAAAATACTAACAATAAGATACTTACATATTTAATCATTATTAAAAAAATGGTTGGTACGAGTGTGGCAAAGTATTATCGCCTATGACGTTGCTCATAAAATTGCAGACCTCTTGAATGGGGCTTTAGGTTATCTTATTGGTAAAGTAAATGTGCAAAAGGAGATTATTAAAAATAGTATTCTTGAGATTTCTAAATTCAATAACGAAGACATAGCTAGTCTATACTCTGTTATTGATGCGTTTATTGCTAAATGTAAAATTCAAAGTATTTTATAACAACAACTTAAATCACATCATAATTCTCCAAACACTCTCCTAAAAAAACATGGAACTTCTCAAAAAATAAACGAATATCGGCTTCTGAGTACCTCTCTTGGAAAGGATTATTAGTTATGGATAAACAATTAAAGATTCAATCCAAGTAATGGGTAAACTTTTTCTTTTGATAAATTTATTTGTTTCAGTACATCAGGCAACATTTTTTCTAAATCAGGCTCTTTTGATAACCAATAAGAAAAACTTTTTTTACTAAAAATAGATAACTCTTGGTAACCTTGTTCTCCTGATCTACGCATCTCGACATTAAAACTCATACTCCAATATTCAATTTTTTCTTTAATTGTCTTTTCAAAATATTCGTATTTCCAAAATTGTTCATCATAAGCTTTCTCTAATTTAGGGATTTCATTATATCGCTTTTGTTTGATTAATTCCGACATTTTTGAATCAAACTCTTTTTCTGTCATTCTCATAAGGCAGTCATTATTATTTTATAAATCCCATTTTCGTCTGGTGGAAAAATTTTATCTACTCTAAACTTTGTATTTGGAGCAAAAATTAATTCTGGTCTTGGAAAGTCTCTGTAAAATACTCCATCTGATAAACCTGAAATATCTTTTGCTATATTACTATTCTCAATATTAATAGTCATTCTAATTTTTGTGTCAGGATGTTTCATAAACGATGTAGAATTACTTCCACTAATAGACGTTACAGCTCTTTCAAAAACTTCTTCACCTTCTTTATATTGAGACAGAATTGACTTTAATTGTGCATTACCTCCTTTGATTTTTATTCCTCTATAAACATTATTGCCTCCTTTCCATGTTGGTAATTTATTTACTCCTGAAGTAATTAGATTCGATAAGGCTTTTGTTTTATCCGCGTTGATTCCTTGCCTCATCCATTTATTCAGATTCTCATAAAAGAAGTTTGTTGTATAGCCAAAAACAGAATAAATTTCGTCATCGGTTGAATTACCAACATTCTTTGTCTTAAAATCATATATATATCTAAAAAATTCATCTCCATAATCGACCCCATGCTTTATAAACAAATCATACTTTGACATACCAAAAGGCTCAACAGCTTTGACATAGCTGTCGGGATACTCTACTATAGCTCTGGAAGCTTGTTTTCTTATCAAATCCTTAGCTGGAATATTTTTAAAACCTTTCCAATAAGAACCATTTAATTTCTGGAAATAGTCATCAAAACCTATCCAATCATCAACCTTTTTTGGATTACTAACTAGTTTTGATATGACACTTAATGAAGAACTTTCAAAATCAAGCCTAAAACGTGTTTTGACACCATCATCAAACAATCTAGCTGCGTCTCCCCCTGTATCAGCTAAAGCTCCCTTTCCAGACTTTACCTGCTGCCATGCTGCCTTAACATCATCATGTAAATTTAAGTCATTTTTTTCACATAGTTTATGGAATCGTTTCCAACTCCGTATCTCATTAAGTCGTCGTACAGCAATGGGTAAACC
>CAZLTR010000104.1:0-12004 GCA_964562415.1 uncultured Hyunsoonleella sp.
TATCATACCTATGATTATCATATCATCTCAAAATCCAATCCAAGCGACACCCCTATACTTATCGAATACATTGCTGGCGATAGCAAAATATATCTGCCTTTAATTAAAAGAGAAATTCCTAATTCCGATTATTTTGATGCTACATCGGTTTATGGCTACGCTGGCCCCATACATGTTAATATAGATGCGCATTTTAACAATTCAAAATTTAATGAAGCTTTAAAAACGGTATTCAAAAAAGAAAAAATTGTATCTGTTTTCTCTAGATTAAACCCTTTTATAGACCATCAAGAGCTTATTTTAAAGCACATAGGAGATGTTGTTTCTTTAGGAAATATTGTAAATATTGATTTAACCCAACCCGTAGAAGTACAACGCACCGCATATTCTAAAACTACAAAACGCTACATCAATAAATGCAGGAAGCAATTTGATGTAAAGATAAGCAGTGACGCGAAAGACATAGCCCATTTTATAGCTTTATACTACGAAAACATGGACCGCGTAAATGCCGTAGAGCAGTATTATTTCACAGAATCCTACTTCTTCGATATTATAGCGCAATTAAAAACAAAAGTAGACATATTATTTGCCGTTGAAAAAACAAGCCAATGTATTGTGGCTGCAGCTATGATGTTTAAAACTAAAGACATTATCCAATACCATATCTCTGGAACTAAAAATGAGGTATTACCGCTCTCTCCTATTCGCTTATTACTAGACGAAATGCGTATTATTGGTACTCAAGAAGGCTACAAATATTTTAACTTAGGCGGCGGACTTGGCAATAAAGAGGATAGTTTATTTAAATTTAAATCTTCTTTTTCTAAAGATTTTAAGCCTTTTAAAATATGGAAATACATCTCAAATTTAAACGTTTACAATCAGCTTGCCCAAGCACACACCACAGCGCCGGAGGCATCTACAGATTTTTTTCCTGTATACCGTCAATAATCGCCAACACACAGCTAAGCTGTTTAATAAACAAAACCTTTTACGTTAGTTTTAGATACCAACTAAATCCATATAAAAAAGCAGTAGCAAATCTTTAACAATTTGCTACTGCTTTTTTATAGAGTACATGTACATCACTACGTTTAAATTAAAAACATGTAGTAGTATTTGCAGCAGTTGAAAGCCGTAATAGATTTTCTAACGAATAATTGGGATTAAACCGGCTGCCTATATTTTGGAAAGTAATGAACACCTCTAGCATCTTTATGAGGAGCTACTGTTTTAATGGTGTCTACTAATTTTTGATATACAACAGTATCAATAACTTTACGACCTGTATAAAAAATCACATCCTCATCATTAGGGAAAAAGGTCTTCTTATATTTATACAAGCTATCATCGTTTTGCCTGCCACCTCCTAAAACATAATAACTATGCTTATTTTTTCTGGCCCATTTCATCACCTGTATTTTTAAAAAATCATTTGGTCGGCAGTCAAAATAATCCGACAGCGTGCCTCCTAAATAAGAATATAAGGTGTGCCCTGAGATAAAAATCAATTCTGTAGAAATTGCAACATCGTCCTTGTAAACATAAGCAATAGCATAGTTGTGCTTATTTAAACGGATAATATTTTCAAAATAACTTAGTGAGAAAAAATACGATTTATCTGCATTTAATCTGCGCATCGTTGTTATGTAAATATCATAAAATACTTTAACATGCTCTAAATCATCTGGATCATTAATAATTTTAATGGAAAGATTATTAGCTACTGCCTTGCGGTAATTATTTCTAACTTTGGCCTTAAAGTTATCCCATTGTATAGTTTTATCGGCTTGAATAATACCGTTAACATTATTTAAAGTAGGAACTAATTTACCCGTATAGAATTGATGGTTTAAGCTTAAACTAAAACGTATAAATTCGGTAACAATGTTATTAGATTTATACCAAACATCTACAGCTTCCCAAAAATCTAATAAATATGCTCTAGACATATCTTCATTAAATAGCGGACCACTATAACCATAAGGCGAACTTACATCATAATACGAGGTAAAGCCTGTTACAATTATTTTTCTTAATAAAAACGGCATAAGTACCAAAGTGTTGTCTGTATCGCCATAAGTGAAATAGCACAACTCCTCATCGACTAGCTCGTCTAGATTTATTCCTAAAATTTTACAAAAAGGATTAACTCTACTAAATGAATCCACAATTTCAAAATACTTATAAAAATCCCCCTTATTTTTAATTTTATTTACAATTAACTGCATTAAATTTGTTTTAAAATGTTAGATACCTCACTAAAGTGGTTAATTTTAAAATGAGGTAAGAACTGACTTGCTAAATCGAAATTTTGCTTATGAATATTGAGAGACGAACCATCTAATAAGCAAATACTCGTCCAGCCTAAACTATTTGGAGCTACAAAATCTTTTTTAGTATTATCGCCTATGTAAACATAGTTGCGTGTACTATCATATTTCGTTTCATAAAATTTAAAGTTATTTGGATTAGGTTTTTCTGAACCAAATTCTTCAGAAATAATAATATCATCTAAATACGGTTCTAAACCTAATGCTTTTATTTTACTGCGTTGTTGCGTACTTCTACCATCTGTAATTAAACCTATTTTGTAGACATTTGCTTTTAAATAGGTTAGCAAATTTTTACTTTCTTGAGAGAGTGTAATGTTTGGTGCGTGATGGCGGTAAAGTTGTAATAAATCAGGAATATCTGTATTCGAAGGTTGGAACGCACGCAATACTTCTGCAAAAGGATTATCGCCTTTATAATAAGTATCTATCATAAAGTGATACACTTTAGTGGCATTGGCGTTGGTTTTAGATGCGATATACTGTGCTATTTCCTTATAAGCCGATTTTAAAAAATCAATCTCCTTATACAGCGTATCATCTAAATCGAATACAAATACTAAATTATCTTTCATAATTGTCTACTAGTACCTCGTGGTCATAACGTAACATTAATAAATTTTCTTTCCAATCATCAAAAAACTCAGGTGCTGATTGTTCGGCTAAATATTCGTTAATAATCCATTTAGGGTAATTAGCACCTGCAAAATAAGATAGCGGATATCCCCCTCCAAATCGTGCATTTACTTCTATCCCATAAATTTCACCTGTAGTTTTATGTTTAAAAAATTGCGCTGTTAAACACCCTATGGCCCCATCTATATAATTGAGCTTTTCTTTAATATAAGCTAATAACGCGCCTTTTTCTGTCGCACATTTGTTCACTTCTCCATCTCTTACCTCTATGCGTTCTCTGGGTACAGCACATTTTAAATAATGCGACTGGTCGTAATACAAATCGCAGGTGTATTCTTGATACTCATTATGATCTAAATACTCTAAAAACATTAAGTCATCATTCTTAAAATGATACTCTGTTAAATCCTCATGCGTATTGATCAAATAGGTATCTACACTCCTGCTACCGTTTATAGGTTTTATAAATAAAGGCAATTTATAATCGTATTTAGAATATTCTTTAGCGATCTTAATGCCATTATCTGTGAAAAAAGTATGGATATCTCTTTTGTTTCTGCACAGTTTTACAAATGCTTCCGAAGCAACAATTGGAGTAATACCATGCTTTAAAAGCTGTTCCTTTTTACTAGCCAAAACTTTAAGTTCTGTATCTATAGTAGGAATAATAAGCTTAATCCCGTTAGCCTTACATATATCGATTAAACAATCAATATAGTTCTTATCGCAAACCAAAGGAATATCAAAAGCTAAGTCCGATTCATGACAGGCAGCAGATAATTTTGTATTATTATCTGTTGTCATAACTTTCCCTTCTGGGAAAATAGCTTTCAGTTCTTTTTGAAAAGCTCTAACTAAAGAAACTCTTCGTCCTGCCGATGTAATGAGTATATTCATTTAGTAAATATATCTTAATTTATAAATGTCGATTTAATAAACCACAAAAAAACAACTTATATAAATTAAAACTATTATTTTTTTATAAAATTAATATTATAATAATCTACGATACAACTGGCCACTATATTTCGTCCGTGATTATTCCAATGCATATCGTAAATAAGAGTTGTTGGACGTGACGACGCTTTTAAACGTTTGGACACATCCATATATTTATAGTGCTGCTGTTCTAAATAATTTAAAAATAGCCTAGGCGTTTTACTTTTATCTAATACTAATACAAACCGGTTTTTATCGAAAGCATACCTTTCTACTAAAGCCTTAAAATTAGCGAGATAAGTCTGCCGCTTTTTTGCTTCTAAAGCAGCTTGTTCTTTAGGGGTTAATGCTACAATTGGTGTAGACTTAGGTTTAGCTAAAGCCAAAAGCCCAACTATTGTTTCGCGTATAGGATCTAAAAGCCCTATGTTTTGAGCATAGGTAAGAATTTTTATTTTTCGCAAATTTTTATAAAGAGGTGTCTCTAACTTCATACGTTCTTCTAACACATGGTATTCACTCCTATTTAAGTCATTTTCAAATTTAATCCCTATAAAAACTTGGTCAATAAGGTCAAATTGCGCTTTGTAGGCATGTATCAAATGCATTTGGTCTGCAAAGTCATAACCTGCATAGCCAAATTCGTAAACATCCACATTAGGCAATTTCTGTTCTATTTTATACCCTATAGAATTATAATAATTTTGATGAAAACCTTCAATAAACGAATCGCCTACTAAAGCTAGTTCTATTCCTTCTCTACTCGGCTTAAATTCTCTGTAGGAATTAAATCCTGAATTGTTAATATGGTATTCTGAAAAATTCTGGCGACGATTTCCCGTAACCGAAAATCCAGATTGGTTAGGGCGCCATTTCTCTACCCCATCTGCATCTACATACCGAGAAGGGTAATCTTTTGTTAAATGAAAAACCCTTACATACCCCTCTAGTGCTACTAATATAAGTAACGTATAGCATATAGATTTAAAAATAAGTTTTTTCATAATATTTAAAACTGAAAATAAATAAATGACCTGTCTATGCTGCTGTCATAAAATAAGAGCATCGCCATAATAACTACAGTATATATAAAAAACCGAACCGCCTTAGATTTAAACTTAAACGGCGCGCGTTCATCTTTTCTAATGCAATATTCGTAGATAACAAAAACAATAATTAAAATATAATAATCTAGCATACGGTATCCCGATGGATGCTGATAGACTGCATAAGAGCCATTTGTTATTAGACGCCCTATATACGCAAATGCATCCGTTAGCGAGGGGGCTCTAAAAAATATTCTAGAAAATGTAACTATAGCAAAAGTTAAAAGCACTTGACCTATTTCTAAAAGAGATGGAAACCATGTGTTTTCACCAATAACCGAATGCTTGTAAATCGTATTTCTTCCCATTAAAAATACAGGAATGAATACCAATGCATGAAATGCACCCCAAAAAATAAATGTCCAATTAGCGCCATGCCAAAAACCACTCACTAAAAATATGATACATATATTTCGAACTGCAGTTAATTTCCCAACCCGAGACCCTCCTAATGGAATATAAATATAGTGTCTAAACCAGGTAGATAACGAGATGTGCCAACGTTGCCAATATTCAGCAACATTTCTAGAGAAATTAGGAAATTTAAAATTAGACATCAATTCTATACCAAAAAGTTTTGACGTGCCAATAGCAATATCTGTATAACCACTAAAATCACCATAGACCTGAAAACTAAAAAACACAACCCCCATTACTAATGTAGATGCGGGGTAACTTGTGTAATTTGCAAAAACATCGTCTACTATTGGCGCCAAAGCATCTGCGATAACAACTTTCTTAAAAAGCCCCCATAATATCAATTTTAAACCAGACACACATTGTTCGTAATTAAAAGTGCGTTTGTTTAACACTTGAGACAGTAAATTAGAAGCGCGCTCTATAGGACCTGCAACTAATTGCGGAAAAAAACTAACGAAAGCAGCGAAACCTAAAAAATCCTTTGTGGGTTTTAAGCGTTGGTAATAAATATCAAACGAATATGACATGGTTTGGAACGTATAAAATGAAATTCCAACCGGTAATAGCACCTTTAAAGTCCACGTACTTTTAATTGTATATCCTATTGCAGCGCAGGCATCGACCCAAGATGTTATAAAAAAATTAAAATACTTAAAAAACGCTAGTAAGCCTACATTAAAAATAACACTACACCACAACCATCGTTTTTTTTGTATAGCTGTATCCTGCTTCTCAATTTGTATCCCAATACAGTAATCGACTACTGTACTTAAAAATATTAAGCCTAAAAAACGCCAGTCCCACCAGCCATAAAAAAAATAGCTCGCTAGTAATAAAAAAACGTTTTGAAGCTTTAAACGCTTTTTTAACACAAACCAGTATATACTAAAAACGACTGGTAAGAAAATAAAAAATCCTAAAGAGTTAAATACCATGTGTTATTGAGAAGGCGGATTATCTAAATTGCTTGATTTTCGGTGTAAATATCTTTTAACTCCTGTATTTAATCAAAAATTTTCTATGAAAGACCTATATAATTACTTTAAATACACATTTAAGGCTAATCCTTTTCCTTAAAACCAATACGACCTAATTTAACTGGAGTAATTTTCTTTTAGAATTTAAGTTAAAAAAAAAGCCCCTTAAAAAAGAGGCTTTTGTAGTTGATAAGTTTAATCGTTATTACATCTCATTAAAAATAGAATGCATTAAACGTTTTTTATCATTAATGCTTTCTTCAAGAGAAATCATAGTTTCTGTACGGTACACGCCTTCTATTTCATCCAATTTAAAGATAACTTCCTTAGCATGCTCTGTATTTCTACCTCTAATCTTACAGAAAATATTAAATTTCCCAGTAGTAATATGCGCTACAGTTACAAACGGTATGTCGTTAATACGCTCTAAAACGAATTGTGTTTGAGACGTATTATTTAAATATACACCAACATAAGCTATGAAAGAGTATCCTAATTTTTTATAATCTAACGTTAAAGAGGAACCTCTTATAATACCAGACTCTTCCATTTTTTTAACCCTAACATGTACGGTACCAGCCGATATTAAAAGCTTTTTAGCTATATCTGTAAATGGTATTCTTGTGTTATCTATTAACATGTCAAGAATTTGATGATCTATTTCGTCTAACTTTATTTTACCCATAATGAACAATTCTTAGTGTAAGAGCAAAATTAATACATTCTTTTTATAAAGAATGCATATTTAGTGCGTTTTATTTTGGAAATAATACGATTTTCTCATTATTTATATGCACGCAAACGTTTTCGCTGTCGCAGTGTAAAGCCGTATTGTTTTCACCTGTAACAACATAAGCCTTCGCATCATATTCTTTATGCCCATAAAATTTTGTTAAGTCTTCTAACCGTCTTACAATTGGTATAAATTTAACTACATCATTAATTAGGCGCTCTTCAAATTGAATGGCTATATCTGTAGTTTCGCTATCATTAGGCTTTAGCTTGGCATTTCTAATAATAATATCGAAAAAACATTTGCCATTTTCAGGAATCTCTAAGTAGGGCTTGTAAGCAGCGCCAGTAATAGTTGTAGTAGCAATATAGTTTAAAGAGCTAAGGTATGCTACAAAAATTAGCGCTCTGGTTTTATCCCTACCATAATCCTCTGGGTGGTGTCCTGCCTCAAACAATAGTGTGGGTACATTTTCACTTTGAAAAGTATCTCCAACACAATTAATATTAAAAGCATCGTCGTATACCCCGATGTGCTCTGGTATTAACTCCTGTAAATTACGACGCATCTCAGCGATAATCTCCATAGCAACCTTTCGTGTTGGCGTTATAGAGCATTCTTTATCCTGTGCAGGCGCTAAAAAGGAAACTATAGCCGATTTATTGGTAATCCCTGCGCTAAAAATAGTGCGTTGCCCATGTAAATTATAACAAAAATCGGGTTGAAACGACTCAAAAACAGCTCTTAAGACCTTACTTTCGGGTTGCGTGCGCTCTTGAGCGTCTCTATTTAAATCTACCGCATTAGCATTTACCCTAGTATAAGCTTTAGCACCATCTGGGCTTAATATGGGAAGGATGCATAAGGTGCAAGCGTTTAAAATCGCCTCAATTTCGGGAGGTTTAACACTACAGAGGTTTAAGAAGTCAAACAATGCTTTAGTCGTTGTAGACTCATTACCATGCATTTGAGACCACATTAAAATTTTCTTAGCCCCCTTACCAACAGTAATACTATAAATAGGAGCACCTAAAACCGATTCTCCAACAGTAGCCACTGTGGCAATAGATTTTAATTTGGGGAATAACGGTTCTATATGTGCATTGGTAATATAGCGATGTTTAAGTGTAGGTTCCTTATAAGTTTCGAATAAGGTTTGTATTGTATCTAGTGTCATGAATTTTATTTGTATACAAAAGTAAACAAATACTATTTTACATTTGTAAACATGATTTTGACATCGTTTTGTATAGAAATGTATACTTAAAAAAGAAGTTTCTAAGGTTGTATATCCTCTAAATCTCTTATAAATTAAGTGTTTTAAATATAAATCATAACTATATATAAATCAATGCATTAAATATCTTTAAGTAGACTATTAATTTAATAAAAAAACCACCTATTTCTCTCGTTATTTTTGAATTCGCGACTATTTTGTTACATTTGTAACATGATAGACCTATTTAATTGTTTACAATGATAAACAGCGAAGCCTTTTCAAAAAGACTGCAACACATCATAGAATACTACGGCGAATCTGCTTCTTCTTTTTCTGAAAAGATTGGTGTACAGCGTTCCAGTATCTCTCATATATTATCTGGCAGAAATAAGCCCAGTCTCGAATTCGTGCTTAAAATTCTATCTGCATTTCCGGAAGTGGAATTGTATTGGCTCTTAAAAGGCAAAGGGACTTTTCCAAAAACCAATACCATAGCAACCTCAAAGCCAGTTTCAGCTCAACCTCCTGTTAAAGATTTATTTTCTACAACAGAAGTAACAGAGTCGATAGAAAATACTAGTACTAGCGAAAAAACAATAGAACGTATTGTTGTGTTTTATTCCGATGGAAGTTTTAAAAACTACCAAAACTAAGCGAATAGTTTAATAGCTTTGCAAAAATAGAATTAAGCCTTTAAAATGAGAAAACTTATAAGTAGTGTTGTATTAGCTCTAACGTTGTGTTCTTGCTATCAAAAAGAACGCAATTGCAAAACCTACCAAACGGGCAAGTTTTACAGTAAAACACATATGGACGGTAAAATGTTTACTTCTACTTTTAAAAGAACTAAAACCCTACAAATTGAAACCTACCAGGACCATGTAGATTCTTCAGAAGTACGATGGATAAACGACTGCGAAGTTATTTTTAAAACCATAAACCCTAAAAACATGGCCGAACGTAAAGATATCCATTTAAAAATTTTAACCACAACAGACAGCTCGTATACCTATGAGTACTCCTATGTGGGTGAAGTAAAAAAAGAAAAAGGAGTCGCTTTTATCTCGAAACTCTAATCGAAAGGATATAAAAAAGACGCTACGAGATTAAATTCTATTTTCCCATTATCACGTATCTCGTAAGTAAAAAATACTTCTCCCCAATATTGCCCATCAGAGAAATCGGCTATAATCCACTTATGGTTGAGTAATTTTATGGTGTTGATTAAAATTTTTCGCCCATCTGAAGACGCATAAGGCACAATAGGATGTTGGCCTTTTACTTCGTTTGTGGTATAAATTGCATCTTGAACTGTTGAAATGATGTCTTCTGCCTTATAACCTTCTCGTTCAAAATAACTTATGGCATCTTCATTATTTTCAAACTTAAAATGCGCACAATTAATTAGTTTCTCATCTAAAACTGCAATAGAGTCTGTGAGGCGTCCTATTTTAGCATTAGCACTCTTTAGGCGGTTGTCTTGTTCTTCGAAAATACGTTTGGCATTAGCATATTGAAAGATCACCAATAACAAGGCAAATACGAATAAATACATGAAAATTTTTTGCTTCATCTCTTAAATTATAATTTCTAAATTATCATAGGCTAAAAACACATGTTCTGGCAATTTTTCCTGAACAGCATCATGAAACCCTAATAAGTGGCTAATATGGGTTAAGTAAGCGCGTTTTGGTGCAACAGCTTCTATAAACTGCAAAGCCTCTTCCAAATTAAAATGCGAGTAATGCGTTTCTATACGTAATGCATTTACCACAAGTACATCGACCGCTTTAATTTTTTCAATCTCTTGGGGTGCCATAGATTTTATATCTGTTAGATAACAAAACCTGTCAAAGCGAAATCCAAACACCTTTAAATAGCCATGCAGCCCCTTTATAGGAACCACCTGCTGCCCTCCAATACTAAAAGGTTTGTTTTTTAATCTATACGTGTCTACAGATGGCGCGCCAGGATATCTATTCTTAATTTTAAACACATAATCAAAGCGTTTTTTTAAAGCCTTTAACACACGTTTATGGGCATAAATAGAAATGGCGCCTTGTTTAAAATAAAAAGGCCGTATATCATCCAGGCCTAAAACATGGTCGGAATGCTCATGTGTAAACAAAATACCATCTAGCGTGTCACAACCACAACGCAGCATTTGCTGCCTAAAATCTGGCCCACAATCCACTACATAATTAAAACCTTCCCACTGAATTAATATTGACGTTCTAAGACGCTTGTCTTTGGGATTTTCGCTTAAACATACAGGGTGATCGCTCCCTATAACAGGGACGCCTTGAGATGTTCCAGTACCTAAAAATGTAACTTTCAAGCGGCTTTGTTTTAACAACAAAAATAGAACTATTTTTTTTGTAACCTATGCTTATTTGGTATCTTTACATTAAAATGATACTAATAAGATAGCTTATGAAAATTACTATAAATGGGGACAAAGAATTTGATGATATCCCTTCATTAAAATCTAAAGCACTACGCATAAATCTTAACAAAAACATCTACGGGTCTTTTGCTGAAATTGGTGCAGGTCAAGAAACTGCAAGGCAGTTTTTTAGAGCTGGTGGCGCTTCTGGTACCATTGCAAAGGCCATGTCTGCTTATGACAAAGATTTTAGTGATGCCATTTATGGAATTGAAGACGACAGACGCTATGTTACCGAATCTAGATTGCGTAAAATGCTATCTCATGAAATGTCGCTCATGGAAAAGCGTATTACCAGAGATAAAAATCCTAATAAAATATTCTTTACTTATGCCAATACCGTTGCAACCATAGATTTTGCCAAGCAATTTAAAGGTCACGGTTGGGTGGGTATTAAATATCAAATAGAAGCTGGTGCAGAGTATAATGAGATTTTACTCCATGTACGTTTTAAAGAAACCGATGCCCGTCTCCAACAAGAAACCCTAGGGGTTTTAGGAACAAATCTTATCTATGGTGCGTTTTACAAGTACAACGAACCCAAAAAACTACTACGCTACCTCTATGACCATTTAGATAAAGACCAATTAGAAATTGATACCATAAATTTCTCTGGGCCCGTTTTTAAAAATGTAGACAATCGTTTAATGAGTTTACAGCTTGTTAGAAACGGAATGACAGAAGCAGTCATGTTTGGACCAGATGGCAATAACGTTTTACCTGCTCGTATTTTTTATAAAAAAAACATCTTAGCGCTACGTGGTAGTTTTAGACCTGTTACTAAGGTGAATATGGCCATGTATGAGAAATCATATGAAATGTTCATTAAAGAAAATAAAGTAGACGAAAAGAAAACAGTAGTTGTTTTTGAAATTACACTTTCCAATTTACGGGCTGAAGGAAAGATTGACGAACAGGATTTTATAGATCGCGCAGATTTATTATGTGCTCTAGGACACTCTGTTATGATATCTAACTTCCAAGAATACTATAAGGTGGTAGAGTACTTCTCTAATTACACTAAAGCCAGAATGGGACTTGCCATGGGAGTTAGTAATTTGATTGATATTTTCGATGAAAAATATTATAGACATATTAGCGGTGGTATTTTAGAAGCCTTTGGAAAACTATTCTTTAAAGACCTTAAAGTTTATTTATACCCTATGTTCGACCCTGAAACAGGAGAACTTAT
>CAZLTR010000105.1:0-11966 GCA_964562415.1 uncultured Hyunsoonleella sp.
TCCTAAGGCTAAAGGGATTTCCATCCAAAATGTAAAGATGCCATTTTCTATCTTAGCATGGGATAAACTGGAGTAATGCCCTGCTTTGGCGGCATAGGCATGTACACCTGCTTCTACAGCTCTAAAATCGTTACCTGTGGCTAAAACTACTGCATCGATACCATTCATAATGCCTTTGTTATGAGTTACGGCACGATAGGGCTCTACTTCTGCAATTTTAACAGCTTGCACAAATTTAGTAGCGAAATCCAAGCCAGAACCCCCTTGTGGTTCTCCTAAATCTTCTACAGGACAGCTCACTTCTGCTCTTACTAAACATTCTGGGACATAATTAGACAGAATACTCATAACTATAGAAAGCTCACGTTCTTGCGCTGTAAAACCTTCGAAGTGCAAGGCTTCATACTTAAAGGTTTTGGCAAACTGCTCCAAACACGAATTTATGAAATTAGCGCCCATAGCATCTAAAGTTTCAAAAGTAACATGAAGTTGGTAATAGCCGTCTATAGCCGCTGTTTTATCTCGTAAAACAATATCTAAAATACCTCCACCGCGCTGTTCCATATTACGGGTAATAGGTTTAGCATCTGCTATAAGTTGAGGTTTGATGTGTTTAAAGTAGGCTTTTAAATGTTCTGGAGTGCCTGTGTACATAAAATGCACTTGTCCCACCTTTTGAGTAGCAATAACCTCGGTTTTAAAACCCCCTCTATCTAACCAAAATTTAGCGGCCTTACTTGCAGCAGCAACTACAGAACTTTCTTCTATTGCCATGGGAATGGCGTAGGTTTTTCCATTGATTAAAAAATTGGGAGCAACACCTAAAGGGAGGTAATAGTTAGAAATTGTATTTTCTATAAATTCATCATGCAATTGTTGCAAGCTATCATCAGTATTCCAATACTGCTTTAAAACCGCTTTAGCAGTTTCGGTATTAGAGAAATACGTGTCAACAATCCAATCAATTTTTTCAGACTTAGAACGTTTCGAGAACCCCGAAATTATTTTACTCATAATAAGCTACATTTATAAATGCAAAGATACTACTCTTCTTAGGATTTGAAAGCCACTTGCTGGGCGTTATTTAACTGTTAATAGTTTCGGTTATATGTATTATTTTTGGTAAACTTGAAACAACTTTAGAAATACCATAGAATTTTAAGATAATTTGTGGTAATTTTTAAAGAGAAATGGAACATAGATTAAGTTAAAACGGATAGAGATTTACATGGGATACAAAAAATGCAGCTTCATCGTGTGTTTGTTAATAGTGTTAACGGGCACTGCTCAAAAAAAAGCAATTACTTTAGAAGCCCTATGGAGTGGCGCATTTAGAACAGAACGTTTAGATGAGTTGCATTCTATGAACAATGGCACTCAATATGCTGTTTTCGAATTTGATAGAGCAGAGCGGTCTACCAATGTTGTGATCTATGATTATAAGACGCTAAAAAAAGTAAAAACGTTAGTAGCTTCTGCAGCGCTTCCAAAGTTGAATTATTTTACTGGCTATACCTTTAGTAAGGACGAACAATATGTGTTATTAGAAACGGAAAGTGCGTCTATATACCGTTACTCTTCTAAGGCGCTATATTACGTTTATAATGTAAAGACAAAAGCGCTAGTACAAGTCGCCAATACACAGATACAAGAGCCTACTTTTTCTCCAGATGGGACTAAAGTTGCTTATGCTTTGGAAAACAATTTATATGTTTTTGATATCACCTCTGGACGCACAGATCAGATTACTTTTGATGGGAGTGTTAATAAAATTAGCAACGGGATAGCAGATTGGGTTTACGAAGAAGAGTTCGCTTTTGTACGTGCTTTCGAGTGGAATGCAAGCAGTACTAAAATAGCATACACACAGTTTAATGAGACTAATGTGCCAGAGTTCTCTATGGATGTTTATGGAACAGGACTTTACCAAACGCAACAGGTTTTTAAATATCCTAAGGCAGGCGAACAAAACTCTAAAGTCGCGTTGTATGTATTCGATATTGAAACCAATACTACAAATCCTGTCGTTTTTAATAAAGCCTATGATGATAACGTGTATATCCCAAGAATTAAATGGACTAATACGGGTGAGATTTTAAGTGTTCAGGTGTTAAATCGTGCTCAAAATGTATTGGATTTATGGTTTGTAAATACAAATACAGGAACTACAGATGTGGTTTTAACAGAGACCGATGCTGCTTATGTAGAAGTAAAGGATGATTTAACATTTTTAGACGATACTAGTTTTCTGTGGACTAGCGAAAAGGATGGGTTTAATCATATTTACCATTACTCTAAGACAGGAGCTTTAATAGAACAGATTACCAAAGGCCGTTGGGAGGTGACCGACTTTTATGGTTATAATCCTAAAGAGCAAACAGTTTTTTATCAGTCTACCGAGAATGGCACCATTAATAGAGCGGTGTATACTACAAAGTTGAACGGGCGTCGTAAAAAGTGTTTAACGCCAAAAGAGGGTACGAATGCTGCCGATTTTAGTGCTGATTTTTCGGTGTTTATCAATACTTTTTCTAGTGCTAAGACCCCACCAGAATACACATTGCACGATGCTGTCACTGGGGCATTAATAAAACCTATAAAGAATAATACGGCATTTTTAGAACAACTTTCAACGTTTGATATAGCGCAAAAAGAATTTGTAACATTAGCTGTTAATGGTAATGATTTAAATATGTGGCTGCTTAAGCCTACAAATTTCGATGCCACTAAAACCTATCCTTTGTTAATGCATCAATACTCAGGGCCAGGCTCACAAAAGGTTTCTAATACGTGGCATTCTGCAGACGATTATTGGTTTCAGCATTTGGTACAACAAGGCTATATTGTAGCTTGTGTTGATGGGAGGGGGACAGGTTATAAAGGCGCAAGTTTTAAAAAAATAACTCAAGGTAATTTGGGTAAATATGAAGTTGAAGACCAAATAGAAGCTGCAAAGCAATTAGGTGCATTCCCTTATATCGATGCATCACGTATTGGCATTTGGGGGTGGAGCTATGGCGGTTTTGTAAGCAGTAACTGTTTGTTTAAAGGCAATACCGTTTTTAAAATGGCTATAGCGGTAGCACCAGTGTCGAGTTGGCGTTTTTATGATACGATATATACCGAACGCTATTTAGGTTTGCCACAAGATAATGCAGTGGGCTATGACGATAATTCTCCGATAAGCCATGTCGATGGTCTTAAAGGCGATTTTTTAGTGGTGCATGGCTCTGCTGACGATAATGTGCATTTGCAAAATACCATGCGCTTGGTGGAGGCCTTAATTCAGGCCGATAAAGATTTCGATTGGGCCATTTATCCCGATAAAAACCACGGTATTTATGGCGGCAATACCCGCTTACACCTCTACAAAAAAATGACACGATTTATTCATGAGACTTTAGGGGATAAAAGACTGTAAAGCCAGAAGTAATATAGACGTATTAAATTATTGATTTATGAAAACAGATATAGAAAATTTATTTAAGGATAAAGTACTTGGGCATCCCGCAGGACTTTTTGTTTTGTTTTTTACTGAAATGTGGGAACGCTTTTCCTTTTATGGCATGCGGGTGCTACTCATAAATTTTCTCACTATGGCAGCCATAGGATATAACCCAGGTTGGGAGTGGTCTGTTGAAAATGCAGGGGCTTTATTTGGAACCTACGCTATGTTGTTATACATCACTCCAATTGTAGGGGGATGGGTAGCAGATAAATATACAGGCTACAGATGGGCTGTCATTATTGGCGCGTTTATTATGACACTAGGCCATCTTTCTATGGCCTTTGAAACGGAATGGTCGTTATATCTTGGCTTAGTACTTTTAGTAGTGGGTACAGGCTTCTTCAAGCCAACGATGACGTCTATAATATCAGATATGTACAAAGGGAGTCCAGAGAAAAAAGATGGAGCCTATACCATTTATTATATGGGAGTGAATGCAGGTGCTTTTTTTGGGATGATGTTATGTGGCTATTTAGCCGAAAAAATAGGATGGGCCTATGGGTTTGGTCTCGCTGGAATTTTTATGCTTTTAGGAACGCTTCAATTTTGGTTAGCTGGCCCTTTATTTGGAGCAGTAGGAGCCAAGCCATCTAAGACGCACGGAGTAGAGTTGCCCCTAAATAGTGCTATAAATGCGCAAGATAAGGAGGAGGCTGCAACAGAAGAAAAACCAAATCCGTTTACTCTAGCCGATAAAATTCTAATTCTAATTTCTTCGGTCATTGGATTAGGCTATGCTATAAATGACCCGCTATTTAAAATTGCAGGTATAGATATGTTTTCTGCATTTAAAATTGGAGATTTAGAAGGACAATATACCGCTGTACTTTTGGCTTTAACATTATTCTTAATTTTAGTGATTAATCGAATTTCACGTTATACTAAAATTGTTAGAGACCGTATGATTGCATTTATCATTTTTGCATTTTTCACGGTCTTTTTTTGGTTGGCCTTCGAACAAGGCGCGTCATCATTAATTATTTTTGCAAGAGATAATGTAGACCGAATGTTGAGCGATGGTGCGGCCACCGCATTTAACATAATTAATTTGTTGTTAACGGTAATACCATTACTTATTATTTCTTGGGTGTTGTATTTGTTATGGAAAAAGACCTTTAAGAAAATTCCGGGCTCTAATGTCGTGCTTGTCGTATGTTTTGTGCTTATGTGGAGTATTGTAGGATGGATGTTGAATAAGGATTTTAATACTATAGCTTATGATGTGGCTTATAAAGCAATTAAAACCTCTGTTGTACCAAAAGATTATAACGCTACAGCTGTTACTTTAAAAGCATTTAAAGCTAAAATGCTATCAGGAGATTTTACAACTAAAGTAGATGGAAAAGCAACTGCTATTACTATTGATAGTATTGGAGTAGGGAGCAATATTTTACGCTTACAAACTTCAGAATTAAAGGCTAGTAAAGCTAAGCTGGCCGAGCAGCAACAATTTAATACGGCGTATTTAAATGCAATTTTGAATATGCAGCATACCGAAGAGGCTATAGTATATTATCACGAAGGAGAACATGTACTAAAACAACCTTTAAGTCAATTGTATTTTTATATTCCTGTTACCGAGAGTATGCCACTATCACCGCAACTTACCATTGAAGAAGCACTAACGTCTATTGCAGAGCCTATAAATTTAAAAGTAGGCGATGACGTAAAAATGATTGTAAAGGATAATCAAGGCACTGCTTACGGATATCTTAGCGCCGAACGCCTTGAAACCACAAGAGCGCGCGGAAAGCTGTTAAATAAAGACAATGGTGTTGTAAGTGCAAAGGTTACAAAAGTTAAGGCTAACGAAGTTGAAATAACAGTATCTTGGTTTAGTATTTTAAACTCCTTTTTTATTATTGTATTTGCCTCCTTTTTTTCTAAATGGTGGGATAGCAAGTACAATCCAAGTGCAGCGGCAAAATATGCACTAGGACTTATTTTAATGGCTGTTGGTTTTGGTTTATTGGCATTGGGTGCCCATGGTGTTTTAGATGGCGTTAAAGTGGGGATGATTTGGTTAATTTTAGCCTATCTTTTTCATACTTTAGGAGAACTGTGTTTGTCTCCTGTAGGGTTGTCTTATGTGAGTAAATTAGTTCCGCCTCGAATGATCGCATTAATGTTTGGAATGTGGTATCTCGCTATTGCTATTGGTAATAAAATGGCTGCCGTTATTGGAGGTGAGATCGAAAATATAACAAAAGCCTACAGCCTGTCTACATTCTTTTTAATTTTTACCATAGTGCCTTTAATGGCAGGTTTATTAATTTTAGTGCTAAACCCACTGTTAAAACGCTTAATGCACGGTGTACGTTAATCGAAAAAGGATTAAAAATGATATGAAAAGCACCACATTAGGTGCTTTTTTCGTAAGTTAGGCATAAGAATTGCAACAGATAGATTATGAAAAAGACAATTTACGGACTTACGGTCATGCTGTTTTTTGTGAGCTTCATCCATGCTCAAAAACTGGTTTGGCATCAAGACATGAGTGTCGCTTCAGAATTAGCGATACAAGAACAAAAACCTTTACTTTTATTTTTTACAGGATCGGATTGGTGTGGTTGGTGTATTAAACTTCAAAGAGAAGTGTTGTCTACCAAGGATTTCGAAACATGGGCTGCTGCTAATGTTATTTTGGTAGAGTTAGATTTTCCAAGACGCAAAAAATTAGAGAAGCAAATTCAAATTCAAAATTACCAACTGCAAAACCTTTTTAAGGTAAGGGAGTATCCTACGGTAGTTTTTGCAGATCCAGAAAAAACAGCGACTAATAAAATGAATTTAGTTCATAGAGGGAGTACAGGGTTTGTTGAAGGGGGAGCTAAAAAGTGGTTGGCGGTAGCTGATAAAATTATAAGCACTACTGGAAAATCGTAATTTTAAAGGAGATTTTACGTAAAAAACATAAGATGAAAATATATTTACATATACTACTGTTGGTTCTGGCAATGCATACAACGGTTAAAGCACAAGAGATTAAATGGATGTCTTTAGAAGAGGCTATTACACTTCAAAAGAAAACTCCTAAAAAAATAATGATGGATGTTTATACAGTTTGGTGCGGACCGTGTAAATCATTGGATAAAAAAACATTTCATAATCCTGATGTTGTAGCTTATGTTAATGAAAACTATTACGCAGTAAAGTTTAATGGTCAAGGTAATGATAACATAAATTATAAAAATAAAACTTATGGTAATCCTGGTTATGATCCCTCTAAAAAGCATACCAGAAATGCGTCTCACGAGTTGGCGAACTACCTTAGAATAAACGCTTATCCAACCATTGTGTTTTTCGATGAAAATGCAGAGGTGATTGCACCAATACGTGGGTATTTAGATCCTAATAAGCTTGAGTTGTATTTAAAGTTATTTAAAAACGACGACCATAAGCGTATTACAACTCAAGAAGAGTTTAATGTATATTACAAGGCTTTTAAACCTGTATTTAAAGGATAATCTGTAACGATGGTGCTAGTACCTTAGTTGAAAAGCACCCTTTTCTCCTGTATAGTGAAACGGAACCTGTAGTTTGGTACACGTTTGTTGCCAGCTTTTAACACTAGACCTATAATTACTTCCATCTGCAATAATTTGTAATGGTCTATGAAGAGCTATTAAACGTTCTAGGTTTATTTTGGGCGATTGTCTTAACATGATGTAATCTGGTTTAAAACGCTTTAGTTTGTAGATGCCTAAATGATCTATGATGAGGAGTTTTTTAACGCCTAAAATGTATACAGATTTTATGGTGTCTTTTTCAAAATTTCCATAGTCATGATTATAGATTTTAAAGTCTTTTAGAAGTTTTGAGTGTTTTAAGGCTGTAGTATCAAGATGACTATAAACAGTTGTTTTAGCATTGTGCGTATGTACAAGTATACTGCTGCGTTGTTTGTGAAAGACCACAAACTGTTGTTTAGGAGTGTGGTAAATGGTAAAACAAAAGGCCAAAGATAATGCTATAACCGTGTAAAGTGAGAGTTTCAAATAGACATAACGTGACGTTATACAGTATTTAAAAACAGCAATTATAAAAACATAGACAAGTAATAGGTAGCTCAGGTTAAAGGGAATATGTTTTAATATGAATTCATCGTGTTGAGCGGTCCAGCTTATAAACGCATTCATTTTATTAAGGATGCTATTGTAGAGTAGTGCTAACTTATAGGGAAAAAGATTCGCCACACTGAGTATGATAATTAAAATACCATAGCCAATAATAAGGCCTAAGACGGGTAAAATTACTAAGTTGGAGACAAAACTTAATGCCGTAAATTGATGAAAGTAGTAGAGACTTATAGGGAGGACGCCTATTTGAGCAGCAATGGTAACCGTGAGAATACGCCAATACTTATCTACAATCCAATACCTTGGTTGCCATAAGTTGTACAAAATTGGAGCGATGCTTACAATAGCAAATACAGCTAAATAGCTGAGTTGAAATCCAGCATCCATTAGGAATAAGGGGTTGTAAAGTAAGAGTATAAATATAGAAACCGTTAAGGTGTTGTATATGTTAGTTGGTCGTTTAAGGTGCATGCCTAAAGCTACAATACTAAACATGGTTACAGATCGTGTAACCGAAACAGATAAGCCTGTACAGAAGGCAAAACCCCATAAAACCATTACGATAAGCAATAGTTTTAAAGTTTTACCACGTTTATAATACTCTATAGGTTTTAGTAACACATTTAAAAACCATAAAATAATACCTATATGCAAGCCAGATAATGCCAGTATGTGTATAACGCCAGCATTAGTGTAGTTGTAATGTAATGTTTGACTTATGTATTGACGCTGTCCTAGAAAAAGCGCATTGATTATAGCGAAATTATCAGGAGAAAATTCTAATGTTTGTAATTTAGATTGGATGTGATTTCTCAATTGGTACGCCCAACCATGGTGTGTTGTCGTGTGAGATGCTATTGGGTATAGTAATTGCGCTTCAGAATTAATTTTATGGTATATATAGCGACGTTCCAGATAGTTTTTATAATTAAATGCACCAGGATTTAAGGGAGCTTGAATAGGGAGAAGTTGGGTTTTAATCAAGTATACATGATCTACAGGGCATAGTGTAGAACTGCTATCTTTACGTAATTTAAGTAGTACTTTACCATTAACTTTATGTGAGTTAAGGCTAAGAAGTTGAACTGTATAGGTATTGTAGTTGCTATTCGATTTTAAAATATCCTGTATTCTAAAAGCGATATTGTAAACTGTATCTAAACTAGAATTGCAGTAATGCGTGTAATGGTATTTTGAGTATTTGGGGTGCTTCAAATTAAGGATTAAAATACCAACACCCACAAATGTCATATAGGTTAAAATACCAAACCCAATGTGCTGTTTAAATTGTGTTCTAGCTCTAAGATAAAAAACGAGTAGGAGTAAAAGTGTTCCTCCCGTGTAAACATAAGAGGCTATCAATGAGATGGGAAAAAAATAGCCCACAATGATACCTACTATTAAAAAAATAGTAAGCTTTACGACGGTAAAATTTATAAGTTTCACACGTCGCAAGTTAGTGAATTATCTTACAAAATACGTCTTACCTCTGAAAAAGCTTTTTTCCAATAACTGTCGTTAAGCGATGAAACGATAACACCTTTAGAGCTTGTCGCATGAATGAAATAAATGGCATTGTTTTTAATCTCGACAACTAAGCCTACGTGGTTAATGGCATTGCGTTTGTTTTTATTCGTTTTGAAAAATAAAAGATCGCCTTTTAATGTTTTTCTAAGTTCTATTTTGCGCCCTTTTTTAGCAATATCTCTAGAAATTCTAGGGAGGTACACTTGGTGGGCTTTAAAGGATTCGTAGACTAAACCCGAACAATCCATGCCCTTTCTAGTAGTACCGCCGTATTTATAGCGCGTTCCTATATATTGTTTAGAATAGTTAACAATTTTAGAAGCTTTAGAAGTCGATTTACTAGGGGAAGAAACGCTTCTAGAAGGTCGAGACGGTGTAACGATCTTGCGTTCTGTTTTTGCTTTTTTTGTAATCACTGTGCTATGCTTGGTTTTACAGCTGTAAAACCATAGCGCTAAGAAAATTAAAAGTAGGTATTTGTTCATATTTGGGTTAAGATTTTAAGGCGTTATAAATGTGTGTCGCTGTTTTTAAACTTGCACCTTTTCCCCCAAGTTTCTGTTCCAATTCGTAGTAATGAAGAAACATATCATGGCGTTTTTGGGTATTCAAAATAGAATCTAACTCTGTTTTTAAACGCTTAACATTAAACTCATTTTGAATTAATTCTGTCACCACTTCCTTATCCATAATAAGGTTGACTAGAGAAATAAATTTTAATGTAATAATGCGCTTGGCAATATGGTACGAGATGGCACTGCCTTTGTAGCATACTACCTGAGGAACTTTAAATAAAGCTGTTTCTAAAGTCGCTGTTCCAGAGGTTACGAGTGCAGCATAAGAAACACTTAATAAATCGTATGTTTTATTGGAAATAAAGCTAACGTTAGTCTGTGTTATAAATGGTTGGTAAAATTCGAAATTTTGACTAGGTGCACCAGCAATCACAAATTGATAGTCTGAGAACTCATTTATCACACTTAACATCACACTTAGCATTTTAGTAATTTCTTGTTTTCTGCTCCCTGGGAGTAGTGCAATTATAGGCTTGTCACTAAGCTGGTGTGTTTCTCTAAAATCCTGTTCGTTAACGGGGGTGCGATTTGCAATAGCATCAATTAAAGGGTGTCCCACAAAGGTAACCTCATAATTATATGTTTTGTAGAAAGGCTTTACAAAAGGTAAAATAACAAACATAGCATCGATGTCGCGTTTAATAGCCTTAACTCTGCTGGCTCTAGAAGCCCATACTTGTGGCGAAATATAATAATTAGTTCTGTATCCAGCAGCTTTAGCCCATTTAGCGATGCGAAGGTTAAAACCAGAATTATCAATAAAAATAATAACATCGGGTTGAAACGAAGTAATATCGGCTTTGCAAAAGCTAATAAATTTAAATATTTTCCTAATATTGAGTAATACCTCGGTAAACCCCATAAAAGCACGTTCTTTATAGTGTTTTACGAGTTGTCCTCCAGCATTTTGCATTAAATCACCACCCCAACATCTAATATCAGCAGTAGTGTCTATGGTTTTAAGCGCTTTAATAAGATTGGCGCCATGTAAATCGCCCGATGCTTCTCCTGCAAGGATATAGTACTTCATTTGTGATTTAAAACAGTTTGATGATAAAGGTAAATACGGCTATAAAAACAGTAACTAATAAGACGCCTCTGGCACGGTAGTCCTGTCTTTTTTTTATAAAGATAAAAAAAGCAATGAGATTAAGTACAGCACCTAAGCTGATAAGTTTTCCTAAAAAGCCTTCGGCAAATGCTGCTTGGATAACTTTGGTGAAATCGTCTCCATTTCCTAAAACTTGAGCCGTCACGAATAAACCTATAACATTAGCAATTAGACCTACAAATAGTCCCGTAAAAAGTTCTTTCTTCATGTGTTGATTAATAGCGTTTTTAAAGACATCTGTCTTAATTTTTATGTTTTTTATTTGTGTCGATATGTTTGCTTAAACAGTTGTTTGGTATGAGAAGCCCTATAAATCCCATGCTTTTAGTGTTTTTATGCTACGGTGCGCTGTGAGGTCAAACTGTACAGGAACCATAGCGATATAATTATGAGCTAATGCCCATTCATCGGTATCTTCACCACCATCTAAATTAACAAAACTACCTGTAAGCCAATAATAATCTTTACCTTGAGGTGTTTTACGCTTGTCGAAAGCTTCAACCCAATTGGCACGCGCTTGTCGGCATACCTTAATGCCTTTAATTTCGGTTTCGGGGATATCTGGAAAATTAACGTTGAGTACAGTGTCTTTATCCAAGCCTTTCGTTAAGACGGTTTCTGTGATGGTTTTTACATAATTTTTGCAGGCTTCAAAAGAGGCATTCCAATTGTAATTTAATAGTGAAAAACCAATTGCAGGGACCCCTTCAATACCGGCCTCAATAGCAGCACTCATAGTGCCCGAATAAATAACATTAATTGAGGCATTAGAACCGTGATTAATTCCAGAAACGCAAAGGTCTGGTTTACGATCTAAAATCTCTCGAATCCCAAGTTTTACGCAATCAGCAGGTGTGCCAGAACAGGTGTATTCTAGGTGGGTTTTGGCAGGCACATCAAGTTGTTCTACATGCAGTGTAGCATCTAAAGTAATAGCGTGACCTTTCCCGCTTTGAGGTGAGTTGGGAGCTACAACTACAACCTCTCCAATAGTATTCATTATTGCGATTAAAGTCCTTAAGCCAGGTGCTGTTATTCCGTCATCATTGGTGACTAAAATCAATGGTTTTTTCGACATAAAATAGATCTAATTTAAGTCAGGCTAAAATACATAAAATCTGATGTAATGTATGTTTTTGAACGGTTTAACAAAAAATTAGTGCCTA
>CAZLTR010000106.1:0-11800 GCA_964562415.1 uncultured Hyunsoonleella sp.
ATGCGAATGTCGTTGGACATATTTTTTTCTTTATTTAGAATTATGTTGTCTAAAAATCGGTGCAAAAATACGAATTAAATAATAAATTCGTTCTTGAAATAATCAGCGAGCATTTTATTTATACAGGTTCTAAATAAGATAAAACACTGAGGCATAGATTTTGATTATCTTTACAAAAAAGATCCCGTATGCGTTTTGGCTATATATTTATTGTTTTATGTTTTTTTGGATTGCCGCTTTTAGCTCAGGTTGAAGAAGTAAACCCTCCAGACTACATTAAAACTATTACATTTAGAAGCTCTAGTAGCGCCTTAGGCGAACTCCCTATTTTAAAACTAGGCGAAACCTTTTATTTAGAATTTGATGCTATTGTTACAGATGAACCAGACTTCTATTATAAAATTGAGCACTACGACTACGACTGGACAGAGTCTGCCTTAGTACGCACAGAGTTTCTTCTTGGTGTTGATAATTTTAGGATACAAGATTACCGTAATTCTTTCAATACATTTCAAATGTATTCGCATTATAAACTCGCCATTCCTAACGAACAAACCCGTGGTCTTAAAGTCTCTGGCAATTACCTCATCTCTGTTTTTGATGAAGAAGACGAACTCGTATTTTCTAGAAAATTAATGATTTATGAAGAAATTCTTGTACCAGCCATTGCCATAAGACGCTCTAGAGATGTTAGAACGATTAATGAAATGCAATCGGTAGATATAGAAATTGCTACCAATTCGCAAATTAATAACCCACAGCAAACTATAAAAGCACTTATCATTCAAAATAGAAATTTAAATACAGCCCTTCCTAACATTAAACCGCAATACACCATAGGCAACAAGTTAATTTACCGCTATGTTAACGAAACCGCTTTTTATGGTGGTAATGAATATTTGTTTTTTGAAACTAAAGATGTAAGGGCTGCGACAAACGGTATCCAATCTATAGCATTAGAAGATATTTACCATAGCTATCTTTTCGCAGATGTAGCCAGAGCGGGAAACCCCTACACGTTTAACCCAGATATTAATGGCCAATTTAAAATTACTGCTATAGACCGAGATGATGTTTCTATAGAAGCCGATTATGTTCAAGTCCATTTCGAGTTACAGTACCCCGAGCTTACTAATGGAGAACGCATATACATCTATGGTAATTTTAATAATTACGCATTAGATCCGTACAATAAAATGACTTATAATACGAAGCGAGGGCTTTACGAAACAAATTTCTTATTAAAACAAGGTTTTTACAATTACAAATACGTGATACTAAATACGAATAATACGTTGGATGAAGGCCGCATTAGTGGCAATTATTGGCAAACCGAAAACAATTATAAGGTACTCGTATATTATAGAGATTTGGGCGCTAGATTTGATAGAATTGTTGGTTTTAATGAAGTTTCTTCCACAAACATCACCAATTAACATTCTTTTTAGTCATTTTTATTAAAGCCTTTTTTTTTATTTCATTAAATTTGTAAAACATAGGTATTGTATATCAATATAACGAGATGGTACAACAAATTACAAAAGGCATAAAAATTTCTGTGGAAACGAATTTTGAAGGTGCATTTTATAGAAACTATAAAATTCAATATGCCTTTGGTTATACTATTACCATAGAAAACCAAAGTAAGGATGCTGTACAACTCTATGCCAGATATTGGGAAATCCTAGAAGCACTTAACAATACCGAAACGGTATCTGGAGAAGGTGTTGTTGGCAAAAAACCTGTTCTAAAACCTGGAGAATCGCATACCTACAGTTCTGGGTGTATACTCACCTCGCCTTTTGGTGCTATGAGAGGCTATTATTATATGGTTAATTTCACAACCACTGAAAAGTTTCACGTAAGCATCCCTACATTTAAGCTTAATGCCCCTTTTGCAATTAACTAATATTTATAGACAACGCTGTTACTATTTTACATAGATCTATAGAATACGTAATTGAAGACTAAAGAACCTACTCTAGCACTAGGGCTACATCTGGTTTTTTTATACCTTTACCCCATGGAAGATCGAACACAAATATTTGGCATTAGAGCTGTAATAGAAGCCATAAACGCAGGAGAAAGTATAGATAAAGTCTTTTTGCAAAAAGGATTAAAAGGCGAACTTTTTACCGAATTAGAAACGCTACTAAGGCATCGTGCTGTAAACTCGTCCTATGTTCCTATTGAAAAACTAAATCGACTTACTAAAAAGAACCACCAAGGTGCTGTAGCACAAATCGCTCCTGTCGCCTTTCATGACATGGAAACTATGGTTATAGATTGCATGGCCTCTGGCAAAACTCCCTTATTTTTATTATTGGACCAATTAAGTGATGTAAGAAACTTTGGAGCCATTATAAGAACTGCAGAATGCACAGGTGTAGACGCCATTATCGTACAAAAAAAAGGAGGTGCGCCTCTAAATGGTGACACTATAAAAACCAGTGCTGGGGCTGTTTTTAAAGTTCCAATCTGCAAAGTAGACCATATTAAAGATGCTGTGTTTTACATGCAGGCATCTGGCATAAAAGTAATTGCTGCCACAGAAAAAACAAATAACACCTTATACGAACTCTCCCTCACCGAACCCTGTGCTATTATTATGGGATCTGAAGGCAGAGGCATAAACCCTTCTACTTTAAAGGTCGTTGACGAAAAAGCAAAACTTCCGCTTTTAGGAACTATAGAATCTTTAAATGTTTCTGTAGCTTGTGGGGCCTTTTTGTATGAAGCTGTAAGGCAGCGTTCTTAACGCCATTACTCATCGTTTTCTTTATAGATGTAATTAATCTTGGGAGTGACATCTTCAGTGGTGTGCTCTAAACCTGTTTCTTTTATTTCTATAAAATTACCGTTTTCATCGAAGTGTTTTAGAAAAGGATCCTCTTCTTCATTATAATCGGCCGCTTCCCAAACATAGGTTTTAGGCCTTGCGATTTGTCTTTTAAAAAACAAGGCAAATACAAGCCCTGTTAGTAATCCAGAAAGATGCCCCTCCCAAGACATCCCTTCTAATATGGGGAGCGTATACCAAATCATACTACCATATAAAAACACAACCAATAACGATAATGCAATTAATCTGTAGTGTTTCGCAAAAACCCCTTTAAAAAAGGTAAAACTCACCAAGACATATATTAGACCACTTGCACCAATATGATACGAATGCCTGCCTATACTCCAAGTTAATAGTCCAGAGCCTAAAATCCCCCAAAACAAAACTTTCCATGCTATGGGCCTATAGAAATAAAACAAAGCTGTAGATAGCACAAATAAAGGGATGGTATTATGATACAAGTGCTGAATATCGCTGTGTAAAAAAGGACTCAATACAACCCCTCTAAGCCCAGCCAAAGTTTGTGGATAAATTCCAAAATTTGAAAACCTGACACCAAAGCGCACTTCCACCCAAAATACAATCCAAATGGTTAGCACAAACAGCACTGGGTATGCAATAACCCCCGTACTGTATTCAAAATGTCGTTTTTGCCTCATTAACTACAGTATACAAATAATTAACCAATGTGGTATCATGTGATAAATTGTCAGGTGCATTTATATTAGTTTACCTAATATATAAGTCGTAATAAAAAGACATACAAAACATAATGAACTCATCTTGACGTTTTCTATTTCCTGAAAAATGGCTAAAATTCACCCATATTTCGTTACTTTTTTGTCCGTAACGCTGCTATGAGCTTCAAAAAATGCCTCATCTGGTTAAATTTCAACTCATTTTCGGTTAAAAACAAAACGTCAAGATGAGTTCTATTATTATTTTTTCTTAGACACCACTCAACTTAAAGAAATTCATTTAATTTTACATTTATGAATAATAATGAGCCTTTAGCAGAACGTTTAAGACCAAAGGACTTAAAAGACTACATTAGCCAAACACACCTTGTAGGCCCAGATGGTGCTTTAACTCAGCAATTAAAACATGGGCTTATTGCCTCTATGGTATTCTGGGGGCCTCCTGGTACAGGAAAGACCACCTTAGCCAACATTATTGCCACAACATCTGGCCGACCTTTTTATACGTTAAGTGCTATTAATTCTGGGGTAGCTGCTATTCGAGAGGTGATCGACAAAGCCAAACAAAGTGGTGGTTTATTTACAACCAAAAACCCCATTCTGTTTATAGATGAAATACACCGCTTTAGCAAATCGCAACAAGACTCCTTATTACAAGCTGTTGAAAAAGGCTGGATTACACTTATTGGCGCTACAACAGAGAACCCTAGTTTTGAGGTTATTCCTGCCCTCTTATCACGTTGCCAAGTTTATGTTTTAAATGCGTTTTCTAAACATGATTTAGAAATGCTTCTTAAAAGCGCTATAGCTAAAGACCCTATTATTTCTAAAAAAAATATAGTCCTTAAAGACACCAATGCCTTACTGAGATTATCTGGTGGCGATGCTAGAAAATTATTAAATATTTTCGAATTAGTGATTAATTCTAGCACGGCAGAACAACTTATTATTACCAATGATTTTGTTTTACAAAAGGTTCAAAACAATACAGTAAGATATGATAAAACAGGAGAGCAACATTACGATATTATTTCTGCGTTTATAAAATCGATTAGAGGCAGCGACCCTAATGGTGCTGTCTATTGGCTCGCCAGAATGATTGAAGGCGGTGAAGATGTTAAATTTATAGCGCGCAGACTCTTAATTTCCGCTAGTGAAGATATTGGCAATGCCAACCCAACCGCCCTAGTTATAGCGAACAACACATTTCAAGCTGTCACTACAATTGGGTATCCAGAAGCTAGAATTATCTTAAGCCAATGTGCGACATATTTAGCCTGCTCGCCAAAAAGCAACGCGGCTTACATGGCTATTGGTGAAGCGCAACAATTAATAAAACAAACTGGTGATTTATCGGTCCCTCTATCCATTAGAAATGCGCCCACTAAATTAATGAAAGAACTAGGTTATGGCGATGACTATAAATACGCACACAACTATACCAATAACTTCGCCAGCCAAGAATTTCTTCCTAATGAAATTAAAGGCACCAAATTATATGATCCTGGAAATACATCTAGAGAACATGAACAACGTCGTTTCTTAAAAAATCGTTGGAAAGACAAGTACAACTATTAATAATCGTAGTGTTAGTGCTGTATCTAAAATTTTAGTTGCAACGTCTCCTGTTTTAGGTCTTCACCACTATAATACTCTACAACCCAAGCGCCATCCTTTTGATAAATAATGGCAGATTGCCCTTCTACCAAAAATACGTTATCTAAATGGGTCGTCTTAATTTTATAAACAACTTTGGGCGTTCGATCTACTAATTGATAGCCATTTTTTATTGCTTGTGCATACAACACTTTAGCTTCAGTTGTAAGCACTTCTGCTTTAGTAGTACGCGTTGCTTTTGGTGCTACTTGCGCTTTTACTTTTGGAACAGTAGGCGCTACAGGTTTATCTTGAAGTTTACTCAATTCTTGTTTCAACCTTTGAATTTCCTCTACATTAGAGTTTGTTAAGGTTTCATTTGAATTTACTTTAGGTTTCACTTTAGACGCATCGTATCTATAATTTAAGGCTTTTAATGACGAGAATGCATCTCGTAAAGCAAAATTATAGGCCGTTTTATATTCCTTCTCTCTACTCTCTCCAGCTTTAGAAGTATAAACTGTTTTATCATTGCAATCTTTTAATTTTATGGTAAGCTTCGTGTTAAACAAACTTTTTTCTCTGTACACGTTAGATCGCAATGCCAAGCACCTATCCAATTTAAGATCTAAGGGATACTCGCTGCCTTCCATCAATGCAGTAAAACCATATTTTTCAAATAAAAATTGTCCCAGTTCATTTAAGCGGTACTGATTTTCTGTTTTCAAAAAATCAAATTTATTGGGCACAATAATATATTTATATGCATTTAAATTTTGCTGAGCATAAAAACTCGATACTAAGAATACTGTGAAAAAGGTAAGTACTAATTTATTTGTCATTTCTAAAAACATAATTAAATCCTAGCTGTAAAGATACACTTTGAGCATCATATATGTTTCTATATTGTAATAAATTATCGGTTAAGAGGTACATGTTAAAACCACCTAAATTGGTAGAAATACCTAAACCTATATTGCTAAAGGAGTATGAATCTACAGTGTAGGTCGCCTTGGCACTTAATCCCCTAAGCAAACGTCGGTAATAATATGTTGTTAAAGCTAATTGTGGTCCTCGTGGTCTCGCTATGGCATATAACTGTCCGCCTATTCTATTTAAATAACGGCCTTCGTCGGCCCTGCAATTACAATCTTTAAGTGGTTTCTTTCCAAAAGCATAATTTAAAGAGGCATTAAATTTTACTGGGCGTAACCTTGTATACGTAGTTTGGGTGGTATCTACCTCAAAAACATCTTCAAACTCTTCTTCAATATCACTCCAAAACTGGTCTGCGGTTTGAGGGTTAGTAGAACCAATAAAAAAAGGATCTATCCCTTCGAATACAAAATCACCCTCAACTTCATAGTTTTCTACATCTTTTGTATAAGAAATAAAACCAAAATCTAATATACTACCATCTACATACCATTGGTCGTTCACTTGGTACGTAAAACCTAAATCCAAACCTAGACCTAAGTTCCCACCAAATAAAAGCCGCTTACGAAGTGTGTTGGCAACATCCTCATCAGCACCATCTTCAGAAAAATTAGCAATTCCTGCCGTTCTTACTTCTAAGTCTAAATTAAAGGTTTGCCTCAGTATATTATTTTCACCATTTTCAGTTATAAATTGCCCTTCGTTTCGAGTACTGTTAATGTTAGCTAAACTAGAATAAATCTTACCTCTAACACCATAAGTAAATTTTTCATTCAAACGCTTGTTATAGCCTACATGGAAAACAGAAAGCACTTCTGCATTAAAACTAATTTGATTTAACCGAAACGGTCTATTAATATTTGGTTCGTTTCCATCTAGTCCCAATAAGGCTAAATCTCTGGGAAAATAACTTATAAAATCGGTTTCTTGATAAAGCCCAAAACTAATGTATTGGTTTTTATTATATTCTGGTCCAAAGGCAAAGCCTCCAGAAAACAATTCTAATTGCTGTGTTGCTGTAAAAAAATCTTTAGGTTTTAAATTAGTAACCGCACTTCGTAATTTTACATTAAAATCTCTCCCGTCATCTGCAAAAAGATCGAATGCCGAAACTCCAGAAGCTCCTGCGTTAAGATGAATGTGAGATAAAAAAGGGATTCCAAAGTACCCTTTGTGACTTACTTTTGCTCCTGGATTAGACAATATTGCTTGGGGAATGTCTGTAAATCCATAGAGCAATTGTTTGTTTTGAGAGAAACAAAAACTAACAAATACAATTAGTACATAAGTAGGTATGTGCTTCATTATTTATTATCTATCATTAGTGAAAAAATTCCTGAGGATTTAACATTGATACGTCCTAATGCATCTTCATCTATTGGCATGCCTCTTAATAAAGACAGTTCAAAATCTAAAATTTGCGCTTGCTTAATACGTTCTAGGGCTTCTGCCTCATAGGCTTGTACAACATTTGTTATTCTGTTAACATTATCGGGAGAGGCAGGGACCTCAACAATTAAAACCTCTAAAGGTGTCCCTTCTGCGTCTGCAAACGTTATATCTAGTCGAAAATCTCTATTGATAGAATTTTGCACTTCAAACACAAACTCTGCTTTAATAAGGTTGTCTTGTACAAATTCGTCATTAAAAAAAGAGATCTCTACAAAATCCCGAATTGAGAAGTTGGCATCGCCTTGATTTATAAATTCTGGTGCTGGCGCTTCGAAAAACACCAAACTAGTTTCCACAACTGGTAATAGCTCTATATCTTCACCCTGTGAAAAGTCTACTGGTTCTGTACAATTAAATAGTATTAATACAACTAGCCCTAGACTGCTTCTTATTAATCTCTTTATCTCTGTCATTCTGTAAAAACGCGGTTTTTAACTTTTCTATTGTCCACATTCAATCTTAGATACCGTTATGTTTAAAATTTAATTTCTATATAAACGGCTTTGCGGATCGCTTTTTTTGCAACAAAAAACAGAAACACTATTAGGTATAATGAGAGCAATGCTTCTATTTTTATTAACGCTCCAAAAGTAATCAAATATTCGACATAATCCACATATATTCGATGAAATACATCAAAAAGAAAGAATATAATTATAAAACAGGACGCAAAATTACGATTTCACGCCCTTTACATTGTATTTAAATAAGCTAAGTTCCTCTTTTATCTATCAGAAGATGAATCATATACATCGGTTTTTAAATACCAGAAAAAATGACAAATTAAAATAGATTTATGCATCCACAGAATTCAAAATAATATTGAACAATTCTTTAAACCCTCGCCATCTTACTTCATTTGAAAACGTGTAATTATGAAACACAGGAACAAACACACCATCTACAGCTTTTACCTGATCAATTATAGCTTTTAAACGGTGCTTTTTATCTAACAAGGATGCTGTTTTAAGCAAACCTGTATCCATTAGTTGGTAAGGACACACTTTTAAAGGGGTTTGTACTTCGTAATCTAAATCATAAAATAAAAAAGGTGTGCACGTTCCTGCTCTAAACCCGATATGGTCGGAATACCCCATAGTGTAGTCTTCATAAATTTCTAACTGAACTAAGTTGCGATAAGAGACAGGTAAATTCACTTTAGAATAAGAAAATCGAGAGATATGTAACGCCGTATTAATCACCTCTTCCATTTTAAGTTTTTCCTTTTTTAACAGCCCTATATCCTTTATAGAAAAGTAAGAGGCTTTTAGACCTACTCTACAATAATCTGCCATATGTTTAATTAGAGAAACATACTTTCGTTTATTAATATTAATACCTTTATCGAAAGTAGAATAGGCTCCTGTAAGAAAAAAAACCAAAAATTTAAATTTGGTCTGCTTTTGTTTATTTATAATGTATTTAAAGGTATCGTAAGGGTCGTGTTTAAGGCCAAATAATACGGTATAGCGCATATATAAGCCTTTAAAGCGAAAACGGAGCAAATCTTTTACAGTACCACCCAGAGAACGCAACACCCCTTTTTGTCTATAATTGTAAGGTGAAGGAATGTCTATTACAGGCTGTATGGCATAAGAACGTTCTGGGAACTTAAAATCTGGAAATTGTGCACTTAAAGCAGCCTTAAACTTATAGGCCCAAATATCCACAACAGGCTGTTGCAAAAATCCTTCCTTAAAAGCTAAACTTTCTGTGGCAATACATCTCCCATAGGCATCTTTTACTTGCGGCAAATATTCTTCATAGCGCGATAACATATAAAACGCTGCAGCAAAAATATCGAAAGGCATAGCGCTTTTATCTCCGTTATAAAAAAAGCCTTTGGTAGTCCCCCAATCTTGAACACTAATTGAGATATCAGATAAGCCTTGTTCAAATAATATAGCATTACTTTTTATAAAAAACTCACTGCCTAACTGTTGCTTTGTATAGGACATTTTAAGGCTATCATGCGCTATAAACACTTCTATTTTAGTTGTAAAGTCGACCTTAACATTTAAAATACGTGTGCAAATATGCTTAAAAACATATTTAAGCCTTGGCGTAATTTCATGGGTATATACGAGTAACATTGTTTTACAAATTCCAATTTTATCCCTTTAAAACATAAGTGTTTTGTATTCTTTTTACAACAGGGATTCATCTGCAAAACTAAAATAGGCTTTTTCGGTAACTATAACATGATCTAGCACTTTAATATCTAAACTTAGTGCTGCTTGGTCTAATTTTTTGGTAACACTATAATCGGCGTCACTTGGGCTTAACGTTCCAGAGGGATGATTATGCACCAGTATTAAGCCTGTTGCACTAACTTCTAATGCATTTTTTAACACTAAACGTACATCTACCAATGTCCCTGTGATACCGCCTTTACTTAATTGGCTTTTATGAAGTACTTTATTAGAATTATTGAGGTATATGATCCAGAATTCTTCGTGCTCTAAATCACCTATTATGGGTTGCATAAGCTCATATACCGAGACGCTTGAGGTAATTCGTTGACGCTCTAAAGCATCTTCACCTCTTCGCCTACGGCCTAGCTCTAAAGCTGCTGCTATTGTAATGGCTTTTGCTTTTCCTATGCCTTTAAACGTCATTAGTTGTTTAATAGACATTCTACCTAAAGCGCTTAGGTTATTATCTACGCTGTTAAGTATGCGCTTGCTTAGCCCCACAGCACTTTCATCTCGATTACCAGAACCAATTAATATTGCAATTAGCTCCGCATCGCTCAAAGTTGAGCGGCCTTTGTACAGTAATTTTTCTCTTGGTTGGTCGTCTTGACTCCAGTATTTTATTGAAAAAGATATAGGTTTTTCTAGCATGCCCTAAAGGTATTCATTACGTAAGAAAATTACCATTAAAGATACTCTTTTTAATTAAATATCTAATATATTTGGTAAAAAGTAACTCCTTTTTTTAAAGCTATACATTTAGCTAAAATGTGCTTGTTTTTTAAAAATTTTATTACTTTTAAAGGTATAATTTATATGAGTAAGAATTTAAAATTACAAATAGTGCCATTCTAAAACTATGTACATACAGTCTACTAATATTGCAACACCTAGAACAATTAGATGGCTTAACCAAGACATCTCTACTGGCATCTACAAAACCCCAACAACTAAGACGCTGTATTTAGGCAAAGAAATGATTAAAGGCGACCATATTGCCGATAGAGAAGTGCATGGTGGCATAGATAAAGCCTGCTATTTATTTTCTGCCGACCATTACCCTTACTGGAAAAAGTTATATCCTAATTTGGAATGGAACTGGGGCATGTTTGGAGAGAATTTAACGGTAAATGGCATGAATGAGCTTCAAATTAATGTGGGAGACATTTATCAAATTGGGACTGCTTTGGTGCAGGTAACCCAACCCAGAGAACCTTGCTTCAAATTTGGTGTTAAATTTGGATCTCAAAAGGTTTTAAAGCAATTCATCCAACATGGATTTTCTGGCACTTATGTAAAAATTCTAGAAGAAGGTAGCGTTACTGTAAATGACAACCTTAAGCTCATAAGCAGACTCGACAAAAGCTTAAGCGTTGCCCAACTTTTCGAACTTTTCTTTTCCAAAAACAAAAAATTAGAATGGCTAGATATCGCTTTAAATTCTAAAGTGTTATCCGAGAGATTTAAAGCTTCTATCACATAAAATTTATATAAGAAACTAAAAATGCTATTACAGTGTCACCCCGTTTAAATCGCATAGTAGTGCAGCTAACTCAAAACAAAAAAATTCATTCTAAGGTTATACAATTAAAGTTTGTACAGCATCAAAATCTAAGCCTCCATAATTACCAGAACTCATTAACAACAACGCTTTATCTTCAAAGTTTTGACTAAATAAAAAGGTTTTAAAATCGTCTGGTGTTGTGTATATAATTAAATCGTCACGCTTAAAAGCTGTTGCTATTTGCTCGTGAGTTACGGGATCCAACTTTTTAATTTCTACCGCATGTGGAGAATAAAACACCACGGCAACATCGGCAGCATCTAAGGCGCCTTTATACTCTTTTAAAAAATCTGCATTTAAACTGCTATAAGTATGCAACTCTAAACAGGCTACTACTGTTTTATTTTGGTATTGTTCTTTTACGGCCTTGGTCGTAGCAGCAACCTTACTTGGAGAATGCGCAAAGTCTTTATAGGCAACACTTGTTGCACCTTCGGCTATTTTCTCTAAGCGTTTACTGGCCCCTTTAAAAGTGGCTATAGCTTCATAAAAATCATCTTCATCAATCCCCATATGC
>CAZLTR010000107.1:0-11740 GCA_964562415.1 uncultured Hyunsoonleella sp.
ATTTAAAAGTTGCACAAAAATAATCAATTTATTTATCTAACGAAACATCACTTGCTGAATTTTAAAATCTCTAAATCCCTGTTGTATAAGGCCATCACTAGAGTGATCTAAAATTAATTTAAAATTACTTTACAAAATACAGGAACAAAAAGAGATAAACCCATAGTATATCTACAAAATGCCAAAATGTTGCCGCTAGTTCTACACCCAACATATCGTTCGTTTTATATTTCTGTTTAAAATGATTATAAATTACGACTAATAGGCAAATCAACCCCGCTACAATGTGCAAAATATGTACAAATGCAATGAGATAAATGTAAGACATCGTTACATTACTTGTTGGGCCTGTAAAATTATACCCCATATCTATGATTTGCTGGAATCCTGAAAGTTGATTGCTAATAAATACAATCCCCAAAATAAAGGTTACAATTAATAAAATAGATGTTGTTTTACGATCGCCTTTTTTTAAAGCCTTTTTAGCTAAAATGAAAGTTATACTGCTTATTACGATAATTATGGTACTTACCATAAACGCCACAGGCAACTCAAAATCCTTTGCCCAATCTGGTCGTGATTTACTCACTAAAAAAGCACTGGTCCATCCCCCAAAGGACATGATTAAGGACATAATGCCAAACCAAAGCATCATCTTCTTTGCTCGATTATTTTTTTCTTGTGGTGTTCCTTGAGTTAAATCCATCTTAGCTTATAAATTTATCGACAACATAAATGATTTGTACCAACGTAATGTAAGAGACACTAACTAACATGAGTTGTCGTGCTGCTTTTTCAGTCATTTTTTTAAACAATCTAATTGCGTAATACAGCATCCATAATCCTGCAAAAAACACTAAAATTGCTGAAACTATGGTAAGTTGTAATTGCCCTGTAAATCCAAATACAGGAACAACAGATACTATAATCGTCCATATAGTATACATTATGGTTTGTACAGCGGTACCTTTATCTTGTTTACCAGTTGGTAGCATATAAAACCCTCCTTTTTTATAATCATGATACAAAAACCAACCTATTGCCCAAAAATGTGGAAATTGCCAAAAAAATTGCAAAGCGAATAGGGTTCCTGGTTCAATACCAAAATCATCTGTAGCAGCAACCCATCCCAACATAAAAGGTATGGCACCTGGAATAGCCCCAACAAAAACAGCTAAAGGAGTTTTCGTCTTCAAAGGCGTGTAAACACATGTATATAAAAATATAGAAATAGCGCCAAACATTGCTGTTTGCTTATTAATGGTATATAAAATTATAACGCCTAATAAAGTAAATAACGTTGCAATAATAAAAGCCGTTGTTACAGACATACGCCCAGCGGGTACGGGTCTGTTTTTGGTACGGTCCATGAGCGCATCTAAATCTTTTTCTATAATCTGATTGTAAGCATTTGAAGCGCCTACCATGAAATAGCCTCCTAAGGCCAAAAGTAATACTGTTTTTAAACTCACTGTATCAACACCCAATAAATATCCTGCTACAGAAGAAAAGACAACACTTAATGCCAAACGCATTTTGGTGATCTCCTTAAAATCAGAAATAACTGAAGGTGTTGTAGTTGCTGTTTTAGTATGGCTCAAAATATGATCTAATTTACCGCTTTTAAACGCGAGTGCAAAGATACTCCATAAAACCTATTTGACCAATCTTAACGAGATTTTTAATATCTTTAGTTATAACCAAAAATTGCTTCTATGCCTATAGCTTCCTTTTTCAAACCAATCGCTCTATTCTCTTGTTTTTCTTTTAGCCTTTTTAGCAGTGCACAATCAAATTTTGATGCTGTTTCTATAACTGCAACACCACTTTCTAATAGCATTTATATGTTGGAAGGTGCTGGAGGTAATATTGGTGTTTCTGTTGGTGATGAGAGTATCACGATAATAGACAACCAATTTGCACCGCTCACTACTAAAATTCTAAAAACACTAAAAACTATTAGTAATGCTCCAGTTAAAGTCGTTATCAACTCGCATCACCATGGCGATCACACGGGGGGCAACTCTAATTTCGAAAAACAGGGTGCCACTATTATGGCTCACGAAAATGTAAAAAAGCGTTTAAAAGCTAAAGCCCAAAAAACAGGCTTACCCGTCATTACATATCGCGACAAACTGCACATCAATATAAACGATGAGGATGTATTTATATTCCATGTTGACAATGCGCATACGGATGGAGATTCTATGTTGTATTTCACAGAAAACAATGTACTACACACCGGAGATACGTTTTTTAATGGGCGCTATCCTTACATCGATCTCAATTCTGGCGGTAGTGTAAACGGTTACATTAACGCGGTAAAAGCAGGCGTCATGTTAACCGATGCTAAGACCAAAATTATACCAGGTCATGGCAAATTGGCTTCTAAAAAAGACTATCAAGCCTTTTTAACAATGTTAGAAGATTTAAAATCTAAGGTTTTGATTGAAATTGCCAATGGAAAAACAGAGGACGATATTGCTGCTAACACCGCTATCACCAAGACCTATGATGCCTTAAACTACGGGTGTTGCTTCGTGACTTCTGAAAAGATACGCCGTGTTTTTTACAAAAGCCTTTCAAATAAAACCTTAAAATTATAAAGGTTCCCTTTTTGATTTAAAAATCGAAATACCAATTGAACAAGTCGGTACGCACACCAAAGCTTAGCCAAACCGTATCGTTTTTAAACGTATCTATGGTGGTAAATTCGGGATCGAAGTTACGATAGGTCACATCTACAAACAGTTTTAAATTAGAGGCTGGGTTAATCAAATACCCCGCCTTTAAGTTAGCATAAAGACTTTTTGTAGCATTACCTTGCCCTACTTCTACACCCGTATCGAAAGGACGGTCTTCTTCATCTCTAAAAATATCACCACCATAACTAAACCCATCTGCATCTGTATTAAAATCCAATCCACGTTCTCCCAAAATAGCAGTAGCATCTGCAAACCAACGCTTATACCTGTAACGCCCTATACCTATAAGTTCACTAAAGTTAGCACCCCATAAATGTGCTAAAGATTGGTTGTTGTGCGCATAATTCAAAACAATAGTATTGTGAGAATACGTATAAGGTCGTACGCGATTATATTCTAGCTGTAAAAACAAATTTTTCACTTTAAAAGCGTTGTAATATTTTACCCCTATTTGATAACCATATTTATTTTTCCAACTTTTCTCCCCTCCTTTTATATCGTTTAGAGAAAATTCATCGAGAATAAATTGACTGTAGACATTAACATTATCTGTAAATTTATATTTTGCAGAAGCGCCTAATAGCGCATTTCCAGCGCCTTGCCCTGTACCAAACTCTATAGCCCTATAGAATATAATAGGATTTAAATAATTTAAATCGAACCCCCTATCATTACTATTGGTCCATAACACAGACTCAAACAAACCAATATTAAGACGTTTGGACGCATTCCAACTCAAATAATGATTCGCCACATATTTCGTTAAAAAAGCTTTATCTGCGATCACTTCATCCCTTACGTCTCGTAATGACATAAAAGTATTGGTGTATTTTAGCTTCCAAAATGTTGTGTTTATTTTAAAGAAAGGATGCGGACTTGTAACATCACTAGACAATAAAGAACGGTAGCCGTCTCCAATAAAGTTTTTACCATGTCCAAATTGTAAATTCAAAAATTTTGAAGGCGAATAAGACAAATACGCTTCTGCTACAGGATAATCGAAAGCATCCTCTTTAAAACGTTTCGCAATACCTCGACCAGGTATGATGGCAGGGTCTGGTCCAGAAGCTTTTATACGCTCGGCATATCGATTTACATAATCTGCAAACCGACCTTGACTTTCAAAAATGGTACTGTAGAAATTGAACTTTTTACCTAAGCCCCCTTGAATTAAAACACCTCGGGTATTGTTAAATGTAGATGAAAAATCGGCATTAAAATCTTTACCTGTTTGTAAATCTAATATGGGATCTACCGTAAACCAATAGTCTTTGCCTTGAACTTGCACCAAATGTTCATTCCAAAGTTTTCGCCCTAGCCACGTATTCGCATCTTTTTTTAAAACATTTCGCTCGGCTTCTAAATCATAGTACTGAGAAACTTCTGCATATAAAAAGGGTTTAGATGCTGTATGGCTATTAGCTCCTATAACATTTAAGGCCCTGTCAAACCTTGCATAATCGCTATGGGTAAATTGCACATTTAATTGACTTTTTTGCGCTTTATTAGTATAAGTGCCTAACGTATTATTTACACTATCATACTCCCGCTTAGCTGCTAATTCTTTTGGGGATACATAAGCAGCATCATTAACTTTTGAAACCGCTGTGGTTCTAATAAATTTAAAACGTTCTAAAGGAATGTTTACTGCTATAGAATATTGTTTAAATATGCGTCTTCCACTGTAAGTTGCTGGCGTTACCTTTGGAAAGCTGGCAAAAACACGTTTCGCCTCCTTCTTTAATGTATTATCTATGGCATCGACATACATTACTCTAAAATATCCTAAGGTATCCACTTCAAATAGCACAACCACATCACCTTTATAGTTTTGTGCTTTAAGTGCTTCTGGAACTTTAAAATTAGTTTTAATCTGTTTAAAGACCTGAGCATTAAAGCAGCGTTGCAGCGTATCTATCTCGGCATTTGCGCACTCTGGGAATACAGGTGGTTTTTCATACAAACTCTTATCTTGAGCAACAACTACGAATTGAAACAGAAGTATTAGAAGGGCCACAAATTGCTTCATACGGCAAATATCATTTCATTTTGGCTGAAAGATAGTATAATTTATTAAGATAAATTACACCCGTCGCTCCAATAATACGCATAAAAAAGCCATCACTCTAAATCGTGATGGCTCATGCATGTGAATTGAAATATCATTTTTTTTAAATGTTATTCTATTGAAAAAGCAATAGGCAAGGTATAACGTACACTCACGGGTTTATCGCGTTGCATCCCAGGTTGCATTAGAGGTATTTCACCAACGACACGCCTTGCTTCTGCTTCCAACTCTGGATGGCGCGCTTTTGTTTTAACATCGGTTACTTTTCCTGTTTTATCAATTTGAAATTGTACATATATGTTTTGCCTCCCTTGTAAGCCATAAGCGTTTGCAATGGCTGTACCTTTAAATTTTCGCTGCACTAATTTTGTAATTTTATCAGACATGCATTTTTTCTTTGCGGCATTATTCGCTTTCTTTTCGCAACCTGGATACAAGGGCACCTGTTCGATAAGCGGAAAATCAACCAAATCATCATCCTCTGTGGGCTTCACAAATTCGGGCAGCGTAGGATCTTCTTCACCTGAAGAATGATGTGTTACAGGCACATCGACAACACGCTTTACAATATGGTCGTCCTCATGTTTATCTGCGATTTTAAATTTTTCAACAAACTTAGGCTGTACCTTTACTGCTTTTGGCTTGGAATGTACGACGGGCTCCTTATACACTTTAACTGGACCCATGGCTACATCGATATCTACTACTGGGGGCTCGGCTTCATAACTGTAATTTGGAATGTTTTGTTTAAACTGCATTTCTAAAAGCCCAAAAGCAGCTAGTAAACACACAATGAGTCCTATTTGAAAATAGAGCGTTGTGTTTTTTTGTAAATTTGCATCATGCTTTAAAGAGGGTTTTTCTGGACGTCCATTTTGCCGAATGGAGTCCTGAACTTGATTTGAATTCTTCATTTGTTGTGATTTTTTTAAAAACTACAATGACTGAGTTTTTTTACCCTAAAACTGTTTCACATGCAAAAAAATAGTTGAGGGTATTTGTTAGTTTATCATTACAGTTCTTACGTTACTATTTTGATAAATTGGCAATAAGCATACCAAAAGAGAAATCCCGTTACATGATTTTGTAACGGGATTTTATAATTGAATTCAAAAACGATACTTAGAAGTGATTGTATTAAAAAAGCCCTGAAATTAAATTTCAGGGCTTTACATATATTTTATATAATACTGTACTTTACATTAATCTTGTACTTGAAAGATAATAGGTAAAGAGTAAGGTACAGTTACTGGTTTTCCACGTTGCTTACCTGGTTTCATTTTAGGTAAAAGGTTAATCACACGCTTCGCTTCTTTTTCCAAGCCTGGGTGTGGTGCTCTAGCACGTACACCTGTAATATTACCTGTTTTATCAATTTTAAAGATCACGTTAATACGTTGTCTTCCAGATAATCCTAAATCTCCAGCCAATTCTGTATTAAACTTTCTATTTACAAATTTTGCAATTTTAGCAGACATACACTGCTTTTTCTTTTCATTGCTTCCTTTTTCACATCCAGGAAATACAGGAACATTCTCAATAACCGCAAAAGGTACCTCTACATCTTCTTCTACAGCTTCGATTTCTATTTCTTCTACTTCTACAATCTCTGTTTCTTGATCTACTTCTGTAGATTCGATAACTGTTTCCTCTACTTCTACCTCATCCTCAACAATCTCAATAACTTCTGGTGCTGCTGGCGGTGGCGGTGGAGGTGGCGGGGTTTGTATTTGTTGTGTTAATGGAATTTCTTCTTCTAACTCTTCTTCTAAATCCAACAGATCTACAATCACATCAGACCTCTCATAAGTTTTGTAATTAATCGCATAATTAGCTAAAAATAGCATTAACGCTAAACCAATGGCAAAATACAGAGAACTGTTTCTTGAGATGTTAGCTTTAGGATTTTTTTTAGGTTCCATAAATTTATTCGTTTTTCCAGAGGGCTAAAATAACTACTTATTTGTTAAAAAAGCAAGTCTTTATCTATTTTTAACTTGTATTTTCTGTTTTAAAATAATGACTGCTCCAGCTAACAACGCCCCTAAGCTATTGGCTATGGCATCGTAGATATCTAGCGATCTGTGATTTGTTACTGTGCCTTGTAATACCTCAATAAGTATACCAAAAACAATAGATACTATAATAGCTTGTAATAATGCCTTTTTATAAGGCGTGTTTAAAGTGAATTGAAATGCTATGAACCATAATCCACACAGTATGGCATAGGCTACGAAATGAAAGATCTTATCGGCATGATCTATCTTAACTTCTGGCATGTCACTTAACTGTACTAAACTCGCTATCGTTAGTGCTAGTGTATAACTTAAAGCTACAACAAAACAAAACTTTTTAAGCACCAATTACTGCTTTATAGCCTTCGTCTGATAATAAATTTTCTATTTGCGATGCGTCAGAATATTTAATTTTTATCAACCAACCTTCACCATAAGGATCAGAATTAACCAATTCTGGTGCATCTTCTATACCTTCATTAAAAGCTACAATCTCTCCAGACAATGGTAAAAATAAATCCGATACGGTTTTAACAGCTTCTACACTTCCAAAAATTTCATCGGCTTCTAAAGTTTCATCTAGAGTTTCTACCTCTACGTATACAATATCGCCTAATTCGCTTTGTGCAAAATCTGTGATTCCCACTACGGCTAAATCACCTTCTATTCTTACCCATTCGTGGTCTTTAGTATATTTTAATTCTGATGGTATATTCATAAGTCTTTGTTTATTTGTTTTCACAAATGTATGTATCCAAAATTAGATATCAAATACTAAATGTATATCTATTAATTACCAAAGTTATATCTAAGGGTTAAACCAGACCTAATGGTTGTTTGTGGAAATGCTGTGGAAATGGCATAATCTGAAAAAGAATAATCGAAAAAGAAGATCCCTGTTAGGTTTTTACTAAACGCATAGTCTGCAGAATATTTTAGCCCCCATATGGTTTGTCCCGAAGTAATTTGATTGTTTTCAAGGTCTAAATAGCGTACAATTGTTTTATTTTCTCTAACAGAAATATCTGCCTTCATATTTAAATCACTTACAATACGCTTTCTTGGTCCAGCCAATTTGGAGCGTATTTTTAAATCTTTAATACGATACCCCAAGCCTACAATATATTCATTCCCCTGCACTTCGGTAATCAAGTTATTATCTAAACTTAATGACAATAAACGGTCCTTCTTAATTTCGGTTAGTATTTTAACCGAATTTTTCATCTCAAATTCTATACGAACTAACGGACTAAACATTTCTGTGAGGTTAATATTGCTAAACAACTGTTCGTTTTTAAAATTACCCGATTGGTCTACAGCCTCACTATTTTCAGCAGCATCTGCTGCAACTCCAAAATTAGGACGCACAAAATCTAAGTTGGTTTGAAACTGATTAACGTTATAACTTGAACGGTACCCATGCGTCATTGAAAAACGTCTGAAACGTTTTTTAAACCACTTAAGTTTCATGAAGCCTGTATACTTGATATCCCAGTTAGGAATGGGCACATCTCTAAACGCCCCTAATCTTACACTATTAGCATCTTGACCACTATAGGCGGCTAAGAACGCTGGTAATAATACCGCTTGGTTATTTTTACCAAACCCTTTAGGGAAGCCATCGGCATCTACATCGTTAATATCGACACCTCTTGCGGCGGCTAATCGTCTTGCAATAGCCAAACGGTTTGTTCTAAAATCATTAAACGCTTCAGAATTCGTTTCATTACTCTGGCTAAATGCGGTTCTAATAAGCACGGTAGAAATACTAAAGTTACCAAAGGTATTAGGTGTTAACGAATTATATTCTAAAGTTACAGGGTCTACAATAAAATTCTCTGAGAAATTCTCTAGATACGTTCTATTTCCACTTAAGTCTATTTTAAAATCTCTTATAGGTTCTAAGCTGGCAGAAATATCTAATTGCTCACTGTGGTTTTGCGAAAATTGCTCATTAAACTGGTCGAAGGTAGTTAACCAACCTCTTCGCGCAGCTTCAAATCTTATATTATCATTCTGGCTTCCAAAGACAAAACCTGTAGATGGTTTTAAAGTTCCTAAAAACCCTGGGCGTCTGGTATAACCAGGTAAAAACGTACCATTATTCTCAGAATAATTCACCTGTACCCGCTTTATTGCTGTGAGAAGCCCCACACCTGCATTGTATAATTTTATTGCAGATTTATTTTTTTGCTTTGTCTTTTTGGGCTGCTTTTTCTGGTCTTCTACTTTAGCTCCCGGTGTTCCTGAGGTTCTTGTACGTGTTCTTACCGTACGTAGCGGTTTTTTCTTTAAACCTATGTACTTATAAAAACGCCTCATATCTAAACTCGTATTTATATTATGTGTATTCGAGTTTTGTACGGTGTGTATTTCTTCATCAAAGCCTTCAATTTGTCCAAAAATATCGGACCCTTTCTGCCATTGGAAATCGCCATTGTACTGGTAAGTTGCGTCTATAAAACTTAAGGTTGGTATCTTTTTAAGTGGTAATTGATAGGTTAATCCTAAACTCTGCGACTGCCTGTTAGGGTCTCCTAAATCTAATAAACCATCCCAAATATCTAGTGAAGGGTCCTGTATGCCTTCTTCAAAATCATCATTAATAAAATAGTTTCTAACAATTTTATTGCTCGCCGCTGTAAAATTAAATTGTAAGGCTTCGGTTAAATTATAGTTAATGGTGTATTGAAAATCGGATGTGTAATTTCTTCTAAATAATTCTTCGATCCCAATATTACCTGCTGCTAAATCGACTTCTCTAAATTTCTGACGGTTAAACTGCCTGTTGATATCTCCATTTAAAGCAATACTTGTTGGCAAAAGGTTAAAGTTAAAATCCTTGAGAAGCTTCCAATATTTACCTGTAAATAAGGAGTCGTTTTTCTTAAAAGGCTCTACCTTAATAGGGTTAAAATTAAATGCATAATTAGCTCCTGTACGTACGGTTTCATCTAAAGAACTTTCGATCTCAAAATCACGATGATCTACTCTGTTATAGGAATAGTTTAATGTTAAATTTTCAACATCGTAAAAACGTGGGGTTTTCTCTGTTGTTCTGTTCTTCCGTACACCTATAAAGTTAATACTTTGGCGTTTGGTATAATTTTCAGACTGTTCTCTAACCCTATCTTTACCTTCTTGAGTTTCTTCGGCATCAATACGGTCTTGCAACTCTAAATCCTCAAATTGCTGATCGTATCTAGGTGTAATTAATTCCTCACTCTGCGCATAGTTAAATGGGATTTGAAGTCCCCATTTTTTAGGCAACAACTGCCCCACATTTACATTAGTAACCACATCGTACTGTTGCACATCTTCTAGAGCACGCTGGCTAGGCCCTTGCTCTAAAGTACCAAAGCCAGAGGTACTTTGGCGGCCTGTGGCACTTATATTTGCAAAATCGGCTAAATTGGTATCCATACTTAATACGGCAGCCCAACCGCCTTCATTATCTAAACCAGACAAGCGCAATTCGTTAAACCATACTTGCGCACAAGCTTCCGATCTTGTTGCATTTTTTACACCTACCATTAAGGCTCTTACATTTCCAAAATTAGGATTACCTTTTATAGCTACACGATGTTGCCCTGTTACATAACCCGTAAATTCATTTTGTACAGCTTGCACTTCTCCATTTACAACATCATAAAAATTAGCTTCGCCACTATTTGAAGTTCCATCGGCTAGACTCAATGCTTTAATACGTCCTAAAATTTCTATGGGTAAATTAATTTCATTAGATGCAGGCCACAGGTCTTCTGGTGTAATACGACCAGACACCGACTTTTCTAAAGGGACTTCAATTTGATAATAGTTATCATTTAAATCATTACCAATACGTACAAAACCAACTAAAGGTGCGTCACTAGCATTTGTAAAACCATTATTTTCATCGCGATCTTGCGCATGAATAAACATTCTTAAACGCTCATACTGGCGCATGTCTAAATTAATATTTTTAAATGCTGCTCTTGAATCTTGTTGGTCTAAACCACATACATTTAACACTAAGGATTGTTCATTTTGATCAATCACTGTGTTATTATTAAAGAGTTGCTCTTCTTGAATACCAGGAGGACTAGTATAAGAAGTGCTATTGTCTATAGTACCAATAATTCCTAAAGAAAACTCAGTCGGGTTGCTATCTGCGTTTTGAGACATTTCATCATCATTATCAACAACAACTGGAGCTATAGCGCCTTCTTTTAATGACTGACCAAAGCGCCTCCAATCACTACGTACCAAATCCAAGCTTCCAAATCGAAATACAGTTGAACTTCTAAAGTCTTTCACATACATTCTTATGAATCGTGCCGAACGTAAATCAGTAATTCCACCGATGGCTTCTCTGTCTAAGCTTTCTACAGGAATACGGAATAAATACCATTTAGGATTTTCAACTTGAGCGCCTTCAGCATTAGAAGTTACAATTCCATTTTGAAGTGTACGTGATTCATTATCTCTAAAATCGACAATTAATGGATTTGTATCTACATTTAAGTCTTGCGGTGTGATGTCAATTTCATACTGAAAATAACTATCAATCGTATTCATGGTATTGTCACGGTTAATATCCTCAGCATCTGGTTGCGGATTTGAGGCCCGTTGGGTATCACTAAACGTATCTGGGGTATTTCCTTCCACACCATTAAAGCGTCTATAACGCTCAAAGATGTCACCTTCGGCATCCAAGAAATAACGGTAGTTGTCATTTGCTGGATCCTCTAAATTTGCAAAAGCATCCGATAAACGTCGTTCTTCTTCATCATCATATCCATCGTAACCTACATCTTGATTCGTTCGCTCCTGCCCTTCTGAATCAAAAGCATATATCAACGATTGGTTAAGTGGCACAACCGTTCCCCAGTCTGTAGGTTGTAACAAGCTAATATTCCCGTCTTCTGGCAATCCATTTTCATATTGTTTTCGCCCATCTTTAAGGACATCTT
>CAZLTR010000108.1:0-11439 GCA_964562415.1 uncultured Hyunsoonleella sp.
CCCCTATTCTTATACGTTTAGGGGCTTTTTATATAGGGAAATGATTTAAAACAACTATCACTCTTCTACAAAAATTTATAATTCTACTGGACTTACTTTAAACCCTAATTGCCTAAACTGCTCTAATAATCCGCATTGTTTCTTTAAATGCATAAGCCCTACAGCAATAAAACAATGGTTTTTAGACAAAAATTTTGGCAAAATTTCCATCCAATTCGCATTGCGTTCTGTTACTAGTACATCTTCTTTTTTACAGGGTATTTTAAAGCGGTACTCTATTTGGTGTTTTTTATACCTATTGGGTCCTACACAATATGTAGTGTCTTTATCCTCTAATCTTTTTACCCAATCCCTAATGCTTTTTTTCTCTTCTTTCCATGTGGTATTCTTATTGGCCCTATTAATAAAATCTAATTGTGCTTTGTAGCTTTCTAGACCATACAAGGGCACATTATTTTTTGTAGCCAAAAACATTAAGTAGGCTTCTAAATGGTCCCAAGTATCTGTTTGAGACACCATTTTACAGTTGCGCTTTAAATACTGCTGCTGCAAAACAACAGACACTTCTACAGGTTTAAATTTACTAAAGGACACTTCCTTTTTTTCGTAAATCGCTTTTAGCCTCGCATAATGTGTTTTACCCAGTTCTCGCTCTATATTTACACCAGTATCTTCTCTCTTATAAATGATATCTTTTATAACATCTAAGGTATCTATAGTCTCAAAAATTGCAATCTCAGATTTAAGTAATACCGCCTTAAGCTTAGGTCTATCGTCTACAAAACTATTGCCAAATTGATGAAAGGTACCTAAGACATAAGATGTTTTATGATGTACGGTATCTGAGACTCTCCATAATATCGTATTCTGACTTATACACATTTGAGAGGTAACAAGACTAATTAATAAACTGTATAAGGTTTTCATTTAGAAAAAGGAAATACCCCTCTATTTTAACCCAAATTAAGTATTAAAATAGAGGTTAAGTTTAAGCTGCTGGGTTAGGAATATCCTGGTGTACTTCATCTATCTGAGCCAAGATATCATCAGTTAATTTTACGTCAATACTGGCTATATTCTCTTTGAGTTGATACATTTTTGTAGCGCCTATTATAGTACTTGTTACAAATGGCTGTTGGTTTACAAATGCTAGTGCCAGATGCGCTAAACTCAAATTATGCGCCTCGGCAATTTGCATGTAGCGTTTTGTAGCCTCTGTAGCTTGCGCACTACTGTATCTTGCAAATCTTGGAAATAATGTTAATCTGGCATCGTCTTCAGCCTTACCCTTAACATATTTACCTGAAAGTACACCAAATGCCATTGGCGAATACGCTAAAAGCCCTATATCTTCTCTTAAAGCCACTTCTGCTAAGTCAGTTTCAAAAGATCTGCATAACATAGAATATGCGTTTTGTATGGTCAACATACGTGGTAAATCATGCGTTTTATGTTCTTGTATATAACGCATCGCACCCCAAGAATTTTCATTAGAAATGCCAACGTGGCGAATACGACCTGCTTTAACTTCTTGATCCAAACTATGCAAAATCGCATTGAAATTATCATCCCATTGGGCATCATATTTATACAAACGTTGTCCAAAACGATTTGTATTACGCTCTGGCCAATGCAATTGATACAAATCGATATAATCGGTTTGCAAGCGTTTTAATTCTAAGTCTACAGCATTGGCAATAGATTTAGGGCTAAAACCTGTAGTTCTTATATGCGCTGTGTAATCCCCTGGCCCTGCTATTTTAGACGCCAAAATCACTTTGTCTCTATGTCCTGTTTGCTTTAACCAACTGCCTATAATTTCACTGGTTTTGCCTTGTGTTTCTGCATTTGCTGGAACTGGGTACAACTCTGCACTATCTATAAAATTAACGCCATTATCAAATGCATAATTAAGCTGTTCGTGACCTTCTACTTCTGTGTTTTGGTTGCCCCAAGTCATAGAGCCCAAACATATTTTACTTACCTTAATATCCGTATGCGGTAGTGTTGTGTATTTCATGTGATGCGTTTTGCCTTAGCAAATTTCTTTTACAATTAAACAATTACAATAGCTCTTTTTTAACCCCTAACATGTAATAAAATACACTAACAAATACTAAAACGCACATAAAACTTAAAGTTTTATAGTAGTTTCTTAATGGAATATATTTTCTAATACACTATGCGGATTGAGCTATTAGGTAAAGATAAAAAACCGTTAAAAACGATGTTAGCTTTTAACGGTTTTTTATATTACCCTACTATTAAACAGTTTTTTTATGTAAAACTGGAACGGGTTAGTTATTTAACAAACGGGACAATTCATCTAATTTTGGAGTTAAGATCACTTCAATACGTCTATTTTTAGCACGTCCCGTCTCTGTTCCATTATCTGCTATAGGCGCATATTCTCCACGTCCCGCAGCGGTTAAATTTTCAGGCGTAATAGCTGTATTTTCTCTTAAAATATTTACAATTGCTGTAGCACGTTTCGTTGACAAATCCCAGTTACTGGTCAATACACCACTCCCAGAATAAGGCACATTATCGGTATGTCCTTCTATTAAAACTGCTATATCTGGATTCTCTGCCAGCACATTACCCAAACTACGCACTGCTGTTTTCCCTGCTGCTCCTACAGCCCAGCTTCCAGATTCGAATAATAATTTATTTTCCATAGACACATATACTTTTCCGCCACGTTGCTCTACGGTAAGTCCCTTCCCTTCAAAATCGGTTAAAGCTCTAGAAATAGCATCTTTTAATTGCGTCATTGCAGCATCTTTACTCGCAATAACACGCTCTAATTCTGCAATGCGGCTTGAACGTTCTTCTAAAGCCTTTTTTAACTGCTCTAAACGGGTGTTCTCTAACGCTAATGCTTGCTCTTTGGCTTCTAACTGCGCTAGCAACTCTCTATTCTTTTGAGAGTTTTTAGTAATAGACGCCGAACTGTTTTTTTCTAAAGCAGCATAAGACGCTTTCAAATTATCCAGATTAGACACTGCAGCTTTGTAATCACTGCGCAATTGGTCCCGTTCTGCCACCGCGGTATCATACGATTTTTGTAACGCATCACCCTCGTTTTTTAACTTTTGTTTTGCTTGTAACAATGCTTCATTTTCTTCCGAAAGACGTTTGTTTTCTTGCTTTAGAGTCGCATATCTGCTCTCTAAATCTTTGTATATCTTTGGGGACACACAAGATGTAAGTCCTAAAAAAATACTAGCTATTACTATGCTGTTTTTTATCATTGTAAGTATATATCTATTATTTTATTTTTTTAAATCTAATTCCACTAAAACAGGACAGTGGTCACTATGCACAGCCTCCGTAAGTATTACCGCCCGTTTAATAGCTGTTTTTAAAGGTTCGGCAACCATTGTATAATCTAAACGCCAGCCCTTATTATTGGCTCTAGCATTGGCGCGATAACTCCACCAGCTATAGGTTTGTTGTTCGGGGTGAAGGTGTCTAAAAGCATCGGTAAAACCACTTGCTATAAAATTGCCTATCCACTCACGTTCTACAGGTAAAAACCCTGAAACGCCTTTCATTTTAGGATTGTGTATATCTATAGCTTCATGACATATGTTATAATCTCCGCATATAACTAGATGAGGCACTTCTGTTTTTAATGCATCGATATAATCTTGAAATAAATCCATATATTCCAACTTATGGTCTAATCGCGCTGCATTGGTTCCAGATGGCAAATACAGACTCATAACAGAAACATCATCGAAATCTAATCTTACATTACGTCCTTCAAAATCCATAGAAGCAATACCTGTGCCATACACTACAGAATTGGGCTCTATTTTACTTAAAATCGCAACACCACTATATCCTTTTTTTTGAGCACTAAACCAATAATTATAAGTGTAACCCGCAGCTTCAAACAAACTTAAATCTAATTGTTCTTTCATTGCTTTAATTTCCTGCAAGCAAATCACATCTGGATCTGCACTTTTTAACCAGTCTATAAACCCTTTATTTAGAGCTGCACGAATGCCATTTACATTATAAGATATTATTTTCATAAGCGTGTTGAAGTATTTTAGCTAAAATAAATAATACGTTACTTTTACGCTATAGAAATTGGCAGGAGTTTTTAACGAATTTCAATACTAAAATATTTTAAAGAAATTACAGTTTAATAGGTAATGAAATTAATTTTATCGTTTGTGGTAATACTGCTTAGCGCTGGCGCCTTTGCGCAAGATCTAAATAGCAAATATCAAACTAAAAAAGTAGCCGTATCCGATACTATTTTAGTGGATAACGTTAGTATCAATTCCAGTTGGTTTTCTATTGCAACCGCTACAGGCGAACCCCTTGACAGTTCTTTTTACACAATTGATTTTCCTAAGGCCCTTTTAACGTTTAAAAAACCCATTGTTAGCGACTCTTTAGTAATTAACTATCTAAAATTCCCTGAGTTTTTAACGAAAACCTACAAACAACTCGATGAAACCATCATTGTAAACAACAATACAGAGACTGCTAAACGTTATACTTTACAGCAGTCTAACATAAAAAAAAGTTTCATCCCTTTTGAGGGTTTAACCACCTCTGGTAGCATATCTAGAGGGGTTACTATTGGTAATAATCAAAATTCTGTTTTGAATAGTGAATTAGATCTACAAATCACAGGAAAACTGAGCAATAAGGTGTCTTTAAGAGCTTCTATACAAGATGCAAATATCCCATTACAAGAAAGTGGATTTAGCCAAAGGTTAGACGAATTCGATCAAGTTTTTGTCGAATTGTTTAGCAAAAACTGGAATATACGTGCGGGCGATATCGACTTAGAAAATACATCCTCGTTCTATGGTGCGTTTTCAAAACGTGTACAAGGCTTATCGTTTGGTGCGCGTTTAGGTAAAACATCACAAACACAAGTCTTTGCTGCAGGCGCCTTGGTGCGTGGCCAATTCACCACCAGCCAATTTATAGGTCAAGAAGGCAACCAAGGCCCCTATAAGTTACAAGGTCAAAATGGCGAACTGTTTGTACTTATTGTATCGGGTAGCGAGACCGTTTATGCCAATGGCATTGCACTGGAACGTGGTGAGGACAAAGACTATATTATCGATTATAATGCTGGAGAAATTATTTTTAACACCACATTTCCTATCACTTCTGAAATGCGAATTACTGTAGACTATCAGTTTAGCGATCGTAACTATTCGCGTATTGTGGCTTATGGCGGCAGTAATTACAGCAGTGATAAATTAAAGATAGGAGTTTCTGTATATTCTGAAAATGATGCTAAAAACCAACCCCTACAGCAAAATTTATCTGAAGATCAAGTTACTGTTCTAACCAATGCTGGAGATGACCGCTCACGAATGATTGCCCCTTCCGAGGTAGAAGAAAGCTTTAGTGAAAATCGTATTTTATACCGAAAAGAGCTAAGAGACGGTAACGACATTTTTGTGTTCTCTAACAACCCAGACGATGAGCTGTTTCGCGTTACCTTTACTTTGGTAGGCGCAAACCAAGGCAGTTATAGTTTAAGTACGACAAATGCCATTTCTAATATTTTTGAATATGTTGGCGAACTGCAAGGCGATTACGCTCCGATTATACAACTTATCGCTCCTACTAAATTGCAGGTTGCAGTTGTTAACGGTAGCTATAAGCCTTCACCCAAAACCGCTATTGATTTTGAATTGGCAGGAAGTAAAAACGATTTAAACTTATTTTCAAATCTAGACGATGCTAATAATGACGGTGTAGCAGGAAGATTAAGACTCTCTCAAGATCTTATAAAAAAGGATAGTGTATGGAATGTGAGGACTTATCTTAACACCGATTTTATTCAAGAAAACTTTAGAAGTATTGAAATCCTATACAACGCAGAATTTAACAGAGACTGGAATTTAGAACAACCTAGGGGCAATCAACGTGTTGGAGATTTAGGGTCGCAAACCATTTTAAATTCGGGCATCAATCTTTCCCATTATAAAAAAGGCCTTTTAAATTATCAATTTGAATATCTTGATTTTGCTTCTGGTTTTAGCGGCAACAGGCACCTGCTCAATGCAAACTTACGCTTAAATCGTTTTACGATAGCCTCTTATTCTAGTGTATTGAATGCGACATCGACAAACACAACCTCTTCCTTTTTAAGATCACATAGCACTGCCGTTTACAACATGAGTAAAAGTTGGCTAGGTGCCAAATTTTCTACTGAAGACAATACACAAACAGATACTGAAACAGAAACACTTACCCCTTTAAGTCAACGTTTTTCGGCGTATGAAGCTTTCTTTGGAGTGGGAGACAGCACTAAGGTCTTTGCTCAAGTTGGTTATAAACACCGGGTTAATGATAGTATTCGAGACAACCAACTTCAAAACGTAAATACCTCTAATACCTTTTATCTCGATTCTAGACTCGTTCAAGCTAAAAATACGAAACTGGCTTTATTCGCTAATTTTAGAATTCTAAAGTTTGAAGATCCCAGCATGCCAGAAGAAAATGCATTGAATTCTAGACTGCAATTCAATCAAAAACTATTTAAAAACATCGTACAAAGCAATACTGTTTTCGAAACTAATTCGGGGACATTGCCTCAACAAGATTTTACATTTGTAGAAGTAGAACCTGGCCAGGGTACCTTTACATGGAATGATTACAATGGCAATGGCATCCAAGAATTAGAAGAATTTGAAACCGCACAATTCCAAGACCAAGGGCTTTACATTTGGGTACTTCTACCAAACCGTGTCTTTATAAAAACACAGCAAAATAGACTTAGCCAAACTCTTACGATCAACCCTGCCCAATGGCATGTTTCTGAGCAAAAATCTAAGAAATTCTGGTCGCATTTTTATAACCAAACCAGTTATTTAATAGATCGTAGAATACGCCAAGACGGGAGTAATTTTAATTTAAATCCTTTTGAAAATGATGCCGAAAATCAATTAGACTTACAATTAAACTTTAGAAATGTATTATTTTTTAATAGAGGGAAGCAAAAGTACACGACTTCTTACACCTATCTTTCTAATCAAGCTAACAACACATTATCGGTAGGGTTATTACAAAATAATGTGAACAGCCATCAGGTTAATTTTAATCATAAAATTCAAGAAAACTGGCTTGTCACACTACAATCTGCTTTAGGTACCAACGAAAGCTCTAGTGAAAACTTCTCAAGTAAAAACTTTAAGTTTGATGAAGCCTCGGTAAACCCTAAACTCTCCTATTTATTTAATGAAAACAGCCGCTTTGATCTGTTTTACCAATACACCACCAGAGCGAATACAATTGGTAACTTCGAAAGCCTGATCCAACAAAATATAGGTCTTGGTTTTAATTTTGCTAAAAATGAAAAAGCTGCCATAAACGGTGAGGTTAATTATTTCAACAATGCATTTAATGGCGACCCTAATACACCTGTAGGGTTTCAATTACTCGAAGGCTTACAGCCTGGAAACAACTTTACCTGGACACTTCTCGCCCAAAAGAAACTTACCAAATTTCTAGATTTAAACCTTAGTTATTTTGGAAGAAAAACAGAAACTGGCACTACAATACATACAGGGAACATACAATTAAAAGCGTACTTTTAATGCCAAATGCATTTACGCCACTTAAATTACAACTTTATTATGGTTTTTAATAGTCTCTCCACGATCGGTATTTATAGTAGCAATTGTTCTAAATATCGACAACTTTTTAAAATCCCTAGAGCAAAATAATACAAATATTATTGATATAATTGACACAAAACTCATTCACCAACATAAGATAGAACGTGTTTCATGAAAGAACAAATCGAAAAATACCTGAATAGATATGTCAAGTTCAACACGTCTGAAATTGATTTATTTTATTCTAAATTAGAAACTCAAACATTTCAAAATAAAGCGTTTTTATTAGAGGAAAACTCCATTTGCAACTACAACTTCTTTATCTTGAAAGGCGTTGTACGTTCCTTTTTTATCGATTCCAAAGGCAATGAAAAAATCACACAGTTTGCCATCGACAATTGGTGGGTCACAAATATGGAAAGCTTTATCAAAGAAACACCATCTACTCAATTTTTACAAGCTGTTGAAGCGACTACAACACTTTCTATTTCAAAAAAAGCCTTAGAAGCGCTTTATATAGAAAGTCCAAAATTCGAGCGCTTGTTTAGAATTATTACCGAAAATATGTTAATCGCAAATCTTCGAAAAAACGATGTGTTTCTTCAAAAAACGAGTAAAAATAGATATGCTGATTTTGTATCCAGATTACCCGATTTCGTTCAACGGGTGCCTCAATACATGATTGCTTCCTATCTTGAAATTACTCCCGAATATTTAAGCGAATTAAGACGCCAAATGTATTAGTTTCATTTCTTAAGATATCTTAATTTATAACAGATTCTCACTATCTAAATTTGTTCCATAATCAATACACAAAAATTATGGAACGAATAAGCTACCAAGATATTCCAAATGGAATGTTTGAACACTTAAGGACTATTGAGGACTTCATTAGCAATTCTTCATTAGACAGAAAATTAATAGAATTAATCCGATTGAGAACTGCTCAAAAAAATGGTTGTGCCTATTGTGTAGACATGCACCATAAAGAGCTTAAACATTTAGGAGAAACCGAACTTCGCTTATCATCTCTTTGTGTCTGGGAAGAAACGCCTTATTTTTCGAAAACCGAACGCGTTGTACTTCATTTTACAGATACACTTACCAAGTTGAAGCGCAAACCAATTCCTGATAACATATACACGCCTTTATTACAGTTTTTTTCTAAGGAAGACATTTGTTTTTTAACATTAGCCATTGCACAAAGCAATACTTGGAACCGCTTAATGAAGGTTTTCGAATTTACCCCTGGGAATTATAAAGTAAGTGATTAATTACTGCGCCTAAGACCAGCTATACAGGCCTATAATTCACAAGAAATAACCTCTTATAGCTGTCTTTAGGCCAGTTTTTTTAGATCATTTTCCATTCTAAAAAAGTTTAAATGTCTTTAGATGAAAACATCTTAGAAATAAACACCTCCCTAAAGTTTAGAACTTAACATGATGCAAATACCATCCTTTACCAATACTACATATGAAAAAAAGCGAAATAGCATTCATACCTAATTTAAACGATTACATCTTATCGGTCTCACTAAGAGAACATAAGACACTAAAGGCGTTAAGAGAGACCACTAACAAACATCCAAATTCTATTTTACAAATACCACCCGAACAAGGTCAATTTATGACTTTTCTATTAAAAATACTAAACGCTAAAAAAGTAATAGATATTGGAACTTACACTGGTTATAGTGCACTTTGTATGGGCTTAGCGCTTCCAAAAGATGGGAAGCTAGTAACCTGTGATATAAATAGCGATTGGGCAGATATAGGGAAACCTTATTGGAAAGAAGCTGGTATGGAAAAGATTATTGATTTAAGGATAGCTCCAGCTCTTGAAACATTATCTGAATTGATCGCCACTAATGAAAGCAATACTTATGATTTTATCTTCATTGATGCCGACAAAATAAATTATGACAACTACTACGAAAAAGCATTAAAACTCATAAAGCCAGAAGGCCTAATTGCAATAGATAATGTCTTGTTATTTGGCGCTGTATTAAACCCAAACTATTTAAGTTCTCATTTACAAAATGTACTTTCAAATGATGCTATTGAATCTGTAAAAAAACTTAATTTAAAACTAAGGAATGACAAAAGAGTGGACATAAGTATGTTACAAATTGCAGATGGTTTGACATTAGTTCGAAAAAAATCTATTGGCAATACGGGGAACTATTACACAAATCAATAATTCATAAAAAACAGGTTTCTAAGACAGAATCGCTCGAAAAACGATATAGCTCCACGTACAGTAATAGACATTAAAATCTCTAAATGTTAATCAATACTAACATTAAGTTCATTTGAAGTAAAGATCACATTGTTTTTCTCTACAGCAAAGGTTAATTTATAGTTACCTGGCATTATCACCTTTGTATTAACCCCTAAACGCACAAAATTACTCTCATGGAAACCTGGATTTCCTCCTTCGCTTGTTGTTGTTGGGTTATGAATTCTTGCAAATGCTGAAGTATCACAACTATTATTAATATTAGAAATACTTGCTGTATCTTCAATAGAATAAACTTGCTCTTCACCTGAGTTGTCTAGACGAGTTAATTGTATCGTTATAGTATCAGGCGAGTTAGGTTGGCTTTCTGTATCCCCAAATTGGTCTCCCCAGAATTTACCCGTAATATCTATAATAACTTTTCGACTTTCTGAATTAAGACAATCTTCATTTTTAAAATCAGCATACGATTCTAAATACGGATTTTTATTAAATATACTCCACTGGCTTCTTGTTTTACCATCATATTTAACAGCAGAAAAAGATGGTGTTATATTTTGATAATAATCACCACTAAAAAGCCCTAAAGTAAAAGCTTTATGAGGTATATACGCTGTATCATTTTCAAAAAAACCTTGAGTTTCTTTATCTATATCGAACGTCATGATATTGTCGGCATAACTAATAGCACTAACTTGAATGCTGTCTTGACCTATTTTTATATAAGCCGTAAGTGGTTCAGCAAATGTAGATTGCACACCTTCTATAAATGTTAACGTAAATTTTTTATTAAGTGTCCTAACTTCTCCCAGTGTTTGAGAATCTGCTATAAAACCTATAGTCACAAAAGATATAATCTCCGAATCATAGTCGACACCATCTATAGTTACCCTAGTTTTAGCCTCATACCGCTTTCCTTGGACTAAATTAGTAAGGATTGCATTATTTGATTCTGTGAAATTTTCTGCGCCAGATACTCTATATAAAAAACGTTTGGATGTGGCTGTTGGAGTTGTCTCACTAGTAGAAAGTACTAGCGTGGCAGCATCTAATCCTATATTCTTAACCGAAGTCGTTACCACTAAATTGTCGTAATTAATTAGTAACGTTTCAGATGTCGCTTCATCGTCAGAACACGATGTTAATAGAACTATAGTAAAGATAGTGTAAAGTAGGTATTTCATAAGATGCGTTTTTGGGTATCCAAATATAGTATTAACAGAGTTAAATCACAAATACAACACTGTTTTACAAAGTGTTAAAATCAAAATTGTAATGTTACACAACACAATTTAATGTTACGGACGGGCCTAAAACTCACATTTTAGGGTTACTTAAACACGTATAATAAAACCTTAGAATATAAATAGATTCATTACATTCTATACTAAACAGTCAAGATGACTGCTACCATAAAAAAAGCCTCAAAAAATATTTTTTTGAGGCTTTTTATTTAAAATTATATTTTTACTAAACAGAAGCTTTCATCAATTCTCTGTTCATTCTAGCAATATTATCTAGAGAAATGCCTTTAGGACACTCTACTTCGCAGGCACCAGTATTGGTACAGTTACCAAAACCTTCTAAATCC
>CAZLTR010000108.1:11449-11702 GCA_964562415.1 uncultured Hyunsoonleella sp.
ATCCATTTGCGCAACCATATTTTTAACACGATCTGCAGCTTCTACTTGTCCTTGTGGCAATAATGCATACTGCGATACTTTAGCTCCTACAAATAACATTGCAGATGAGTTTTTACAGGTCGCAACACAAGCACCACAACCAATACAGGTTGCTGCATCCATGGCTAGATCTGCATCATGCTTAGGAATTGGAATGGCATTAGCATCTTGGGTATTACCAGATGTATTTACAGAAATATAACCTCCTGAATGC
>CAZLTR010000109.1:0-11677 GCA_964562415.1 uncultured Hyunsoonleella sp.
ATGGGTGAATTTCAGCCATTTTTTAGGAAATAGAAAACCTCAAGATGAGTTCATTCTATTATGATGTATAAAATGATTTTCTTTAAAACCTTATACCTATGAGGTAACGCTGTAGTAATTTAACGTGCAGTGTTCGCTAAATTATGCGTCTTGTGTAGCACAGTAGGATTTTACTATTAAATTGTTTGCTGCTACAACTTGAAAATAAAATTAGAATTACAAGATTAAAAAGTAAAACGACTTATGCCGTTTTACTTTTCAAAATAAAGCGTAGTATCACAACTAAAGTTAAAATAGCCATAAGCATCCAGAGCAAGCCTATCCATAAGCTAGGTAAGCCTGTAAGGACTGCAATAGCATCTGCATCGCTTCCAATATTACTGCGGTCAATTAAATCCTCTTTAATGTCTAGTATTACATAAACACAGGAGGTTATGCCTATAAATTTTAACCATAAGTCATGAAAAAGCGGTCCAAAATAGATAAAGGCAATTAGCATGAAAAGCGCGAGTCCAACCGTCATAGCAGTACCAAAGAACGCTCCAGATTGGAATACAAAATAGGATAAAAGAAATAATACAAGAGAGATGCTTAACGAAATATATTTGTCTTTAGAAGATTTTACGGCTAAAACTAAAATTAAAGCACCAAAACATAGACTGCCCAAATAGCCCGCACTAGCCGTCATAAATTGTCCCCAAAAACTGGGTTCCATAACGTATTTGCAATAACCTCCTATACGTTCGTCGATTTGAATTTCAATAATTCGGCCTCCAAATGCCATAGCCATAAGGCCATGACTCATTTCGTGAAGCATTACTACAAATAGTTTAATAGGGTAAATAAGCAGTGTATTCCAAAATAACATGGCGATGCCTAACAATATAGCTAAATGTAAAACCTGATATTTAGAGCTAAATAATTTCAAATTACGGCTTAAGGTTGCGATGTTCTTGCCAAGCTTTCCAACCACCAGAGAAGTCATAAACTTTAGAAAAACCAAGATGTATTAAAATTTTACCAGCTCTATGACTACGAACACCACTATAACAATATAGAAAAACAGGTTTGTCCTTATGTAGGGTTTTAAGACATAAGGTTTTGAATGCTCTTCGTTTTGCAATAGGAATGTTGACAGCATGTGCAATAGCCCCTAAACGATACTCCTTAGAGGTGCGTACATCAACCAATTGTATGTCTGGTGACAATTCTATCTGTTGTTGCATGGTTTCAAGGCTAATGGTAGGCACCTGTTTGCGATGTCGTCCATATCCTAATGCCGAAACGATAAGAATTATAAAAGTCCCTATAAATTTCATACTGTCTTAAGTTTTAATATGGAGAGCAGTACCACAATGGTAACAGTATTCTGCATGATCTCTATGATCGCTGGCGAGACAATTGTCACAAGATTGCGAATTTAAAGCAGCCTTATGCGGTTCTGGTTGCGAAGGTGCTTTTTTACCTTGCGCAGAGTATTCGGAAGAAACAATACCTGTGGGTACAGCGATGATACCATAGCCTAAAATCATGATTAACGCTGCTATAAATTGCCCTAGAGGGGTTACAGGAGCTATATCTCCAAAACCTACAGTTGTTAAAGTAACAATACACCAATATACACTAACAGGTATGCTTTTAAAACCACTGGCTTCTCCTTCTATAAGGTACATTAACGTGCCAGATATGATACATAGTATAAGTACAGCGAATAAGAATACCGAAATTTTAGCACGACTGGCTCTTAAGGCAGACACTAACATATTAGAAGCCCCCATGTAACGTCCTAATTTTAAAATTCGAAACACACGTAACAAGCGCAATGCGCGTAGCGCTGCTAGTGCGTGTATGCCTCCAAAAAGCAAGGAAATGTATTTGGGAATTGTAGATAATAAATCTATAATACCGTAAAAACTACAAATGTATTTAAAAGGTTTTTTAACGGTTACAATTCTAGCAATATATTCAATGCTAAATAAAATGGTGATAACCCATTCGGCATTATTTATGAAATTATGGTATTTAGCGTCAAAACTTTTAATACTCTCAAGCATTACCAAAATGATACTGGCAAGTATAACGACAAATAAGATCACATCAAATAACTTTCCCGCAGGTGTATCTGCTTCATATATAATTTCATGAAGTTTTCTGCGCCAAGAAATATGCTTTTGTTTATTCATAGGTTAAAGATAGAAAAGTTTAGGGAACCTTTTTTAAGACTAATAGTGAATTGGTTTGTATGGCGACCACTTTATTCATAAATTCTTTTAAAAAGGGATAGTATTCTGAAGGGTAGATGCTGCGGTTAAAGCTAATATTAAAAAGAATATTTATAGTAGTGTCAATCACAGAAGTAGAAAATGTAATGTGTCCCGATTTATTAGGTAGTGCGAGTCTAACTGGTTTAGGGGACTCTAGAAGCTCATAATGTTCACCTAAATTTAGTTTCACTACGCAGGTGTATTTGTCTTTATAACCAAAATCAATCGGATAGCTTCTGTTTTGGAGTTTAAAGGGATTCTCCGAGAAAAAGGGAATTAAAAACGGATTAAAGTAAATTGTACCATTTACATCTTCTAAGTCTTGGTATATTGTAAAATGTTCTTCAAATGTAGCACTTGTTTTTTTAATGTCACTAACGGTATGGTGGCGCACCTCAATATCTGAAATGCTCTCATTACGTCTGGAAGCATAAGTTTCTGGATTAGAAAAGTACTTTCTTTTATGAATCAAAGCATGATATCCTGTTGCCCTTGTGTTCACATCTCCCGTAAGAACGCCTTGCGCATCTAACTTAAGATCAAAACTATTTTGCATTAAGGATCTTTGTTCGGCTTTAATGTCAATCCACTTACTCTCTCCTTTAAATTTAATGAGACGCCCATAACCATTTAAGCAGCGGTAAGGCAAAGTTCCAAAGCTTAAATACTTATCTGTAGCATCGAGTAAATACGTGGTGTCATTAATGGTAGCTTGAACAACTAAATAGTTAAAATCTGTAATAACAGGATAAATTTTTGTGGCAAAGCCATTAGTTCTCGTAGATAAGATAACAGGGGAAACTTTTATTCCGTTTTGTTTTAGTAAATTGTGTAAAAGGATATTTAGAGAAGAGACATTCCCAGATTTGTTTTTAACAATATCTCTTACAGAAATATCTTTATACAATCCGTATTTTCCATTCCATGTATAGCTGTCTTGTACAAAATGAAATACCGCTGTAGCTTTTTTTAAAGGGTCCGTTTCAGCGGTGATACTTTCAGGCAATAGCTTTTCTGTATCAACAGATTTTTTAAGTTGTCTGCCAATATCTCCTTTTAATTCCTTGTCAACGTCTTTCCATGTTTTGGTATAGTGTTCTATACTGCCATCCATACCTTTAAACGTTTCTAGCTCATATTCTATCCGTGCCAAATAATTATCTTCCGAAGTCATATAGTCCTCTTCAATAAAAGCAGGAACATCTTTCATGATATAAGTGCTTAAAGTACAATCGGCACTCGCACCATAACTCATAACGAGACAGTTTCTCTCAATTTTACTGTCGTTTGTATGCAGTTGTTTTTTTCCTCCAACTAATTTAATATGGTATACCCAATTTGCAGGAATACTTGTGTGGTATTCACTATGACATTTAGGGATAGCACTTTGAAAATTCCAGCCACGGTATTTTCGCATATAAGGCGAACGCAATTCGTAGCTGTAGGTAAACACAGAACCCGCTTTAATATTAGGTAATGTGAATTTTACTTTAATTAAATTTTCATTGTATACTTCTTTGTAGATATTAGCTTTGTCTAATTGTGTTTTTATAACCTTATCACCTTCTAGATTATAGGTTGTTGCAAGTATATTGTCTATAGTTTCGTAACTGTTCGCATTACTTTTATAGAGATAAATGATAATGCTTGCATTGTGAAATCCCTCTTTATTAAAAATCTTTACTTTATGCTTTCGTTGGGTTCTTAGATCAAATTTTTCATCATCGACATAACTATTGCCATATTCGTACAGTACAAGTGCATTTGCAGTAGAATCTTTTGCGTAAGTTGTCATTTTTAAATCACTAAACGATACTTTAAAAGTTTGAGCGTCGTTTTTTGTTTGTGCGCTGAGAGTTAAGCTTATAAGAAAAATGAAATATAAGAGCGGTTTCATTGTTTAATCGAAAATTATTTGTTTTAATTTTTTATGGCGTCTTAGGTAGCTTTGTATAATATGCTGTGTGTCTCTATTATTTTCCATAGGTGTAATAATAGAGTTTAGTATGTCTAAATTATGCAGCTGGTGGTTGAGGTTAAAAAAGCCTAAACCTGCAAAAACACCATCTTTTATTAAAATGGCACTGCGTTCGTCTACAGCTCTGCCCTTATCAATAATAACCATATTTTTATTTGCATAACTGTTTTTAGAGATGAGTGCATTAACCCGTTTATTGTAGATTTCAGCAGGTTCTTCTTTTAAGCAAGCGCCTGCACAAGCTTTAATGTCGTAATTGAAACAACTTGTAGTAGTAGGGTATAAGCCTGTTAGTTTTTGACATAAATCGTAATCTTCAACAGCCTTAGTTATAAAGTGCTTGCCACTTTGTTTGTTCGTAAATGTAGTTATAGCAGATTTGCTATCATCTGCAGGCATCACAGCTAGAGTGATGTAATCATTAGTATCTACGGCACTGTATAGACCATATGTGAACATAGCACGTTTTAAAGCAGTATTTAATAAAGGCGCATTTTTTTTAATTTCTTCGTTTTCTTTGAGTAAAGCTACCAATTCACTACCAGTAACCTCGTAACTAACAGTAGTTACTAAAGATTGAATTTTTTTAGATTTAGGGTTTGAACTGGTAAAATGTTGGTTGATGCGTTTTTTTATGTTGTTGCTTTTTCCAATATATATTATATCACCGTCTTTATTATGAATATAATAAACGCCTGTAACTGTTGGAAGAGAAGCTATAATATCCAAATGTTTTGGTTCTAATTGGTTTTTAGGATTAGAACGTACAGCATCTTTAATGATATTTTTAGAAGAGTCTTTGGCTAAGAGTAATTTAAACAATTTTACGGTAGCTTGGGCATCTCCAGAGGCACGATGTCGGTCTGCAACAGGAATGCCCAAAGCCCGAACAAGCTTTCCTAAACTGTACGAAGGTTGCTCTGGAATTAAATACTTGGACAATTCTACGGTACATAAGGATTTGCGTTTATACTCAAATCCTAGGCGTCGAAATTCGGTGCATAAAATACGGTAATCAAACAGTGCGTTATGGGCAACAATAATACAGCCTTCCGTAATTTCAACGATACGTTTGGCAACTTCAAAAAATTTAGGAGCATTTTTTAGCATATTGCTATTAATGCCTGTGAGTTTTACAACAAAAGGTTGAATCTCTCGCTCTGGATTGATAAGACTTATAAACTGATCAACAATCTCATGACCATCAAATTTATAGATGGCAATTTCAGTAATACCTTCTTCATTAAATTTGCCTCCCGTTGTTTCTATGTCTAGTATTGCGTAAATGGGGTATGGTTTTAAATTTTAATTATAATTTCTAGATCCAAAGATACTACTTCCCACACGAACCATAGTACTCCCACAGGCAATGGCGATAGGATAGTCTCCACTCATACCCATGGAAATGGTTTCTAATGGCGCATATAATGTTTTAAGTGTATGGAATATGTTTTTAAGACGTGTAAATTCTTCTTGTATTTGTGTGGTGTCGTCGGTAAAGCTAGCCATACCCATTACACCAGTAATTGTTACATGTTTTAAGCTTAAAAAGGCGTTAGACACCAGTAAAGCTTTTGCATCTTGAGCTGTCATGCCAAATTTAGAAGTTTCTGTCGCTATTTTAATTTGCAATAAACAATTGATGACACGGTGGTGTTTTTGTGCTTGTTTGTCGATTTCTTTTAGCAGTTTAAAATTATCCACACCATGTATTAAATCGACAAAATTAGCCATGTACTTTACCTTATTGCGTTGTAAATGGCCAATCATATGCCATTGAATATCTTTAGGCATGGTCTCATATTTTTCCACCATTTCTTGAACTTTATTTTCGCCAAATATGCGTTGTCCTGCATTATAAGCTTCCATAAGTAAGGAAACAGGTTTTGTTTTAGAAACAGCAACTAAGGTAACATGTTCTGGTAAAGTTGTTTTTATGTGTTGTAACTGTTGTGTAATACTCATATTTTAAAATTATAAAACCACATTATAAAGATACCAATAGCACTATGTATTTTATAAGGAAGGGTTTAAAAATTGTTTAGAGACGTATTCTGCCTTTTTACTTTTGGAATAATCGTAAAACCCTTCTCCCGATTTTAGTCCTAACTTGCCTGCATTTACCAAATTAACAAGTAATGGGCAGGGAGCGTATTTAGAATCTTTAAAGCCATCATGCATTACGTTTAATATAGATAAGCATACGTCTAAACCAATAAAATCGGCAAGTTGTAGTGGCCCCATAGGGTGAGCCATACCCAACTTCATAACGGTATCTATGGCTTTTACATTGGCTACATTTGTATATAGACTGTATATAGCTTCGTTAAGCATGGGCATTAAAATACGATTGGCTATAAATCCAGGGTAATCGTTAGCTTCAACAGGTGTTTTATCGAGTTGCTTCGTGAGTGTTATTATAGTTTCTAAGGTGCTTTTAGAGGTATTGTATCCTCTAATAATTTCTACCAAAGGCATAATAGGCACAGGATTCATAAAATGCATGCCGATAACCTGTTCTGGTCTGGAGGTCTTTGCTGCTATTTGCGTAATAGATAACGAAGAGGTATTGGTAGCGAGAATCGTATGCGGTTTGCAAACACGATCCAATTGTTTAAAAATTTTAAGTTTAACCTCTAGTTGTTCTGTTGCGGCTTCTATAACAATATCTGCTCTAGAGACACCAGCCTCAAGTTCACTAAATAAGCTGATGTTTTTTAAGGTTTGGGCTTTAGTTTCGGGTGTAATTTTAGCCTTGACCACCATACGTTCTAGGTTGGCTGTTATTGTGTTTAACCCCTTGTTTAAGGCCAATGCGTTGGTATCTATTAAAGCTACGGTATAGCCTTTTTGGGCAAAGGTGTGTGCAATACCATTGCCCATGCTACCCGCACCAATTATAGCAATAGTATATATCATGTTTGTATTATTTTATATGCGAAATGCTTAAACGTCATTTAAAATTGATTAATAATCATGTTAGCAACACGCAAAGCTTCTGTACCATCATGTAAGGTGACAATAGGCGTTGTATCGTTGTGGATAGCATCTGCAAATGTTTCTAATTCATCTAGAATAGAATTAACCTCTGTAATTTTTGGGTTATCGAAGTAGATTTGTTTTTTAGCACCCTCTGCATTTTGTAAGATCATATCGAAATCACCAGGTTGTTCTGGCGCATCTTTCATTTTTACGACTTCGCATTTTTTTTCTAAAAAATCTACAGAGATGTAAGCGTCCTTTTGAAAAAATCGTGCTTTACGCATTTTTTTCAAAGAAATTCTACTTGCTGTTAAGTTGGCCACACATCCGTTTTTAAATTCAATACGCGCGTTAGCGATGTCTGGTGTATCGCTAATAACAGCAACACCACTGGCAGAAATGTGTTTCACTTCAGATTTAACGATGCTTAAAATAATATCAATATCATGTATCATTAAGTCTAATACTACAGGTACATCTGTACCACGAGGGTTAAACTCTGCCAAACGATGTGTTTCGATAAACATAGGTGTATTAATATCGTTTTTTACAGCGATAAAGGCTGGGTTAAACCGCTCGACATGACCTACCTGACCTTTCACTTTGTGTAAGGCTACCAAAGCACGTATGTCCTCGGCTTCTGCAACTGTATTGGTAATGGGTTTTTCTATAAAGATGTGTTTACCTTTGGTAATTGCCTTTATAGCACAGTCATGATGAGATAGCGTAGGAGTTACAATATCTACCACATCAACAGCATCTATAAGTGCCTCTATAGAATCGAAAAGTTTGTATCCAAACTCTTCAGCCACTTGTTGTGCAGTAGGGGTATCTGCATCGTAGAAGCCTACGAGTTCATATTTTTTAGATTGATTAAGAAGTCTTAAATGAATTTTCCCTAAGTGACCAGCACCTAGCACTCCAGCTTTTAGCATAATTTTTTACGTTTTGAACAAAAATACTATAATTTGTAACTTTTCTTTAATGCTTACTGCGATTCGCATGCACATTTAGCCCGTTTTAAGCATTAGAAACTCTATTACAGCTGTGATCGCTTTCACATACTATCGTAAATTGCGTTTTTTCAGTTTCACCATAATGCTATTATGCTAAAACTGAGAAAACACTAGCATGTATTGGACACCTCAGCCTCATAACGCCCTTCTAATTTTTAAAGCGGGTTTAACCGAAAAATTTACTGTTGAAAGATAGTGAAATTAAATTCTGAATAAATTGTTTTTCGCTTTAAAATCTTTGTTTATTTTTAACCGAAACAACTCTCCAAAATTTGAAAGATACATATAAACATCAAGGCTTACGTCAGCAATTAGTTAATGTTTTAAAAGCTAAAGGAATAACCCATACTAACGTATTGAATGCCATAGGTAAGATACCTAGGCACTTATTTATGGATTCTAGCTTTTTAGACCATGCTTACCAAGATAAAGCCTTTCCCATTGCAGCAGACCAAACGATTTCTCAACCTTATACTGTTGCGTTTCAAAGTGAATTGTTGAAAGTGTCGCCAGGGCATACTGTTTTAGAAATAGGTACAGGAAGTGGATACCAAACCGCAGTATTATGCGAACTTGGGGCTAGGGTTTATAGTATTGAACGTCAACAAGAGTTATTTAAAAAAACAAGTAAATTTTTACCAAAGCTAGGGTATAGAGCAAAGCAACTAATTTTTGGAGATGGCTATAAAGGACTACCAGAACAAGCGCCTTATGATAGTATAATTGTTACAGCAGGCGCCCCTTTTGTTCCCAAACCCTTATTGAGTCAGCTAAAACAAAACGGCGGTCGCCTTGTCATTCCAGTAGGTGATACAGCGCAAATTATGACTTTATTTATTAGAAAAGGCCCTAAGGAATTTGAACAGCATGAGTTTGGAGAATTTAAGTTTGTACCGCTGTTAGAGGACAAAAATTAAGCGTATTAGATATGGTGTTAAATTTATTGGTACTACGAACTTCAATTCCTGAGATTTTAAAAGAACAATACGAATTATTGGGATTTAAATTTGAGTACCATAGGCATGGAACGGGCCCATATCATTATGCTTCTGATATGAATAAATTTGTTTTTGAAATTTACCCGCTTACAGCAGCAATGGAGAAAGCGGATGCATCGATAAGGCTTGGTTTCGATGTCGCTAATCTTGATGATAAAATGAAAATATTGAGTAATTCCAATTGGATGGTTATTTCAGGTTTAAAACAAACAGAGTGGGGTAAGGTTGCAGTGATTCAAGATTTAGACGGACGTAAGATAGAGTTAAAAGCCGTATAATGTTTTAGGTAATGAAGCGTTATTGGGGCATTTAAAACTTAAGGGATTATTTAGTTCCAACCCTATCTACATTGGCACCAATATCACTACCATCACTGGCTTGCCCTTTACCTATAGATTCTTCGGCCAAGCTGTAGTTTCTAGGAGGAGTAAAGGTGTTTTCAAACATGGGACTGCCCGCTAAAGAATTTAAATCTTGGTCTTTAGGGACAGCGTTTTGTTGCCATTGGGCTAAGGTGTAAATTTGCGATTGGTAAAAAATACGACCGCTAATTAATTGAAAGTCAGAAGTCGTTGTGTTTACATGCGTGCCGTAACGTAATAATTCTAAATCTCCTAAAATGATGTTGTCTTTTAACGTGGCATTAAGCACTGGGTCATTTCCATTTTCTAATTCTAAATGAGATCGAAAGGTGTTATGGGAAATAAAATGTCCTTCAGGCTGTGAGCCTCCTCCGCCATTGGAGATTTCTAAGGGGCTTTCAAAAATATTATTACTAATTTCAAAAATACCACCTTGCGCTCTCCCCGATATAAAAGCCGATTCGCCCTGCTGTGTTTCGTGTTGGTAGTTGTGCCTAATATATATAGCAGCCTTACCATGTGTAGGTCGGTTAGAATGTTTAAAATATAAAGGTCTAGGCGCATTGGTAATCCTATTATTTTCTATACGTGCATGCGAAAGTCCAAAGAATATGATACACGCGGTATTACCATGAACGTCTTTTAAGCCAGGCCCTGTTAAATTACAATTAAAGACACCAAAATAATTAGCATTATAATTTAAGGCTTGAAAGAACCCGTGATTATCCCCACCACTACCTGTCATTTGTCCAGAAATATTTCTAAATGTATGATGGTTGGTAGGTAGATCTTGTCCTAAATTTAGACCTTCAGTTCCAGAGATATTAAAGCCGTACCAAAGCCAATTTTCCTGACCATCTATTTCTACTCTAGCATTTAAAGTTAATGTAGCAGGGTTAGCTAAATGGGGAGCAGACCTTATATATACAGTGGGAGCTGTTTCACTAGGACCTGAACCGTAGAATTTGGTGTCAATAAATGCGTTAACAGTAAGGTTTCCAGATAAATTTAAACAATACCAGGTTTGTGAAGCGCAAAGTTCTTGAAGCGCTTTATTAAAAGTAGCCCAGGGCATATCTTTACTACCATTATTGGCATCATTGGCATTAGGGCCTCCAACAAAGCGTTGGGCACTACTAGGAATAGCCGTTGTTGGTATATCAGGATAATCAGCATCTGCATATATCGTAAACATTGTATTGTCTTCTGGAATAACAACAGTATTGTCATTATTAGAACAGGATAGGGTTAGTCCTAATACGACTAGGATAAAACTTGAAAAAGATAACGATTTTAAAGGCATTTAAGGTGTTTTAATGGATGAATTAGCGTTTATTAAAAATACCAAAAAGCTCATGCCCTTGTCTAGGAGGGATAGAATTATAGCATTTTTCAAAGGTTTTGATTAAAAAATAAGGTTTAAAATAATTGAGGTACTCTTCTGGTGTCCCTCCAAATGGACGTTTTTCCATATCGCCAGTTAAGGGCATATCGAACCATAACCCTACCAGTTTCCCTGCCTTTTCTAGCAAATGGTGCATGTGTTGGGCATAGTGTTGCCTATTCTTAGGTGTAGGAGGGAAGGAGCAAAAAAATGTTTGCTCTATAATAAGGTCATAAGTCTCTTTGTGCGAAAAAAAATTATCATGTATGATGTGTGCAGATGGAAAATTAGGAAGACGTTTTTGAAAAGCTTCTAATGGTGCTTTGGCAATATCTAGAACGTGTACGTTCGTAAAGCCTTTATAGAAAAGGTATTCTGCTTCGTAGGCATTACCAGCACCAGGAATTAAAATACGCAAGGATGTATTTTCTAATTGGTCTATATACGTTTTTAAAGGCGTTGATGGTCTGCCAATATCCCAGCCCGTATGCGCATTTTCATAACGCTGGGTCCAATAAAATTCTGTCTTTTTTGATGCCTTTGAAGCCGCCATAAACACTTAGTTTTTTTAAGCCACAAGTTGTTCTCTTGACTAAGTAAACTACTAATATATAAATAAATGAATGATAAGTATTTTTATCTGTCAATAAAGTAGGCGAATTAGTAGCTTTAGCCTTGCAAAGTACTTTTTAT
>CAZLTR010000110.1:0-1360 GCA_964562415.1 uncultured Hyunsoonleella sp.
ATAGAAAACGTCAAGATGAGTTCTTTATATGTAAATAGATGAGCTAGGAATAGTTTGAGTCGAAAAAAATTAAGCTCTAGACATGGAGCTTAATTTTGTTTTGTACGTATCCTAAAATTGGATGCTACCTTAAGCCAAAAGACAACTTACACGGTTTGCAGATAAAAATTTAGAAGCGTAGAAAAGCAACAAGATCTATGCGAAATTTTTGGTTATAAATCGTATTACTTGCGGTATAAGAAGTACTGGTCGACTAAGTCTATATAAGCCTGTTTGGCTTCGTCTTCAGTCACATTTTGTATTTGAAACAGCGCATTGGTTTTAAAAGCATTAATGATTGGTTTTTTGCTTCTAGGCTTGCCGTAATCGTTGGTCGCTTTTTTGTAATAGGCGTAAAGTTTTAAAAGAATATCGGCAGGGAAAGGTTCTGTATGTGCATTGACGCGGGCTACAGCTTGCTCAAATATTTTATTTAAATGGATGTTATTCATTTATTTTAGCTATAATACTTTCCCCTCCACGAACTTTTTGATTTAGTTTTACATTAATCTTTGTATCTAAAGGTAAATATAAATCTACCCTCGATCCAAATTTGATAAACCCAGAATCACTGCCTTGTACAGCTGTATGGTCTACTTCGGCATAATTAATGATACGTTTTGCAAGCGCACCAGCTATTTGTCTAAAAAGCACTTTGCCGTATTTGGCATTGTCTACAACCACAGTAGTACGTTCATTTTCTTCACTAGCTTTTGGGTGCCAAGCTACTAAGTATTTTCCAGGATGGTATTTGCTAAAGCATACTTTGCCACTTACAGGATAACGCGTAACGTGTACATTTATTGGCGACATAAATACACTAACTTGAAGGCGTTTGTCTTTAAAATATTCTTTTTCAAAGACCTCTTCTACAACCACTTTACCGTCTACAGGAGAAACAACAGTAGTGTTATCTTGGTGGGTATGGCGTTTAGGATTTCTAAAGAATTGCAGTATTAATATTAAAAAAACAAGAAGCGTTAGCAAAATGAGTAAGCGTAACCAGCTTATAGTAACAAAATAGTCTGTTAGTAAATAACCTGCCACAACAGCAATTAGCGTGATTAAAATAATTTTATGGCCTTCTTTATGAAACATAATACAAAATTCTTAAAAATAAGTAAATAAATGGTGAAGCAAAAATAATACTATCCAAGCGATCTAAGATACCACCATGACCAGGCATGATAGTGCCGCTGTCTTTTACATTGGCTTGGCGCTTAAATTTAGATTCTATTAAATCGCCTAAAGTACCAAACACACTGACTATTATGGCTAAAATCAACCAACTGGTAAAGCCTAGAGTTTCGGTATATTCTGC
>CAZLTR010000110.1:1370-2538 GCA_964562415.1 uncultured Hyunsoonleella sp.
GTGCCAAAAACGGCTACAATAATACATAGAATTAACCAATAGCTAAAGTTTAAAGTCCCAGAGCTGTTGGCAATAAAATAACTGGCAATACACGAAAAAAACACACCACCTAAAAAGCCTTCAACTGTTTTCTTTGGTGATATTTTTTCGAATAATTTTTGTTTTCCAAAGTTTTTACCAACAAGATACGCAAAGGAATCATTAACCCAGATAAGTATAAAGGCTCCTAGCAAAATTTTAGGGCTAAAAATAGAGGCGATTAGAGCTAAGAATATAAAACCACAAGACAAATAGAATGTGGTCATGATGTAGCGCTTGGTAATGAATAAGGGTATTTTCTTTGAGAACAAATCTTTTATAAGAAAAAGGTTTACAAAAACCGTTAATACCAGAAGTATTTGAGTAGCTTCATTAAAGCCAGCATCCGATTTTAAAACCATACGCCAGTAACAAAAACCAGCATATAGTATGCTAAAAATAAGATACGGCACACTACTTTTAAGTTGAATGAGTTTATTGAATTCAAAAAGTGAGATGATCCCTAAGAGAAAGAATAAAATTATAAATCCATGAGGTGTACTTAAACTCAGGACTATAATTAATAAAACCACATATAACGCCCCAGATAATGAGCGTAATAGCATATCTTTCATATTTATCTAGAAGGTATTTTAAATTATAAATCCTCTAACAGCAGTAAATATAGGTTTTTTGCGCTACTTCCATAGCTTAAAAAGTCTTTTTCGTCGGCAGACTTAAAATGTTTAATTGTGGTGATATTGGTGGGGATATGTTGTTTGTTTTTAGATTTGATAAGCCGCAAACCTTCTCCAATATTATCAACGATTTGACTTGTGGTGGCAAATACAATTAAGTTGAAGGGCAATTCAGGAAGTTTTTTTGTAGCAATTTGATTAGAGCTAATAAGTAACGAACCATCTGTAGCGATAAGGTTTTCGCAGGTCGTTAAGAAATAGGTTGCTCCGTTTATTTTTTTAGAGGGGATAATGCTACAGTATTTAAACTTAGCTAATAGATTATCATCTATAATTAAACCCCGCTTTTCATGCCAGCGGTTTTCTTCAACAATGTTGTTGAAATTTTCATAGACTTCATCTAAATTATCGCAATACAAAAACTTCCCACCATTAGCTTTAAAGTTTATTGT
>CAZLTR010000110.1:2548-11643 GCA_964562415.1 uncultured Hyunsoonleella sp.
TCATCAGACTTTATTTCCTTTTCAGACTTATTTGACTTTGGTCTGAAAAATTTCTTAAAAAGATTCATTCAGGTGCGCGCTATTAACCTTGATTAATCGAGAGTTTACCAAATATAAAAAATCTTAAACTAATCTAGAGATTAATTTAAGATTTTTACCAAAAGGTTAACTAATGGTTATGTGTCTAATTGAGGGGTAACCTCCTCTTTGTTTTTATCGTTAAGTTGATTACTACCAAAAATTTCTTCTAAATCATCTTTAAAAATAACCTCACGTTCAATTAATCGCTCTGCTAATATGGTTAGATTTTCTTTTTTTTCTTCGAGAAGATCAAGTGCGCGTTGGTATTGGGTTTCTATAATGGTTTTAATCTCATTGTCAATAAGTTCAGCCGTTTTTTCACTGTAAGGTTTTGTAAAACCATTATCACTTTGCGGGTCGTAGTAGGTTACATTACCAACACTATCACTTAAACCTGCAACCATCACCATTTCTTTGGCTTTTCTCATAACGCTTTGCAAATCGCCATAAGCCCCATTAGAAATTTTATTAAATATAAGTTTTTCTGCAGCTCTACCACCCATAGTTACACAAATCTCGTCTAAGTACTTTTCGGTTCTTTTTAAGTTTGCTTCTTCAGGCAAATACCAAGCGGCTCCTAGAGAGCTACCTCTTGGTACTATAGTTACTTTAACCAAGGGATCTGCATATTTTAAGAACCAACTCACCGTAGCATGACCTGCTTCGTGAAATGCAACAAGCTTTTTCTCTTCTTGAGAAAATACTTTAGAGCGTTTCTCTAAACCACCCACAATTCTATCCACTGCATCTAAAAAATCTTGTTTGTCTATCGATTTTTTATTATTTCTCGCAGCAATTAAAGCGGCTTCATTACACATGTTGGCAATATCTGCACCAGAAAAACCAGGGGTTTGTTTGGCTAAGAAATCAACATCTAATTCCTTCACTTTTTTAAGCGACCTTAGGTGTACTTCAAAAATTTCTTTTCGTTCTGTAAGATTAGGCAACTCTACATGGATTTGACGGTCAAAACGACCCGCACGCATCAAAGCCTTATCTAATATATCGGCTCTGTTTGTTGCAGCAATTACGATAACATTTGTTTTTGTACCAAAACCATCCATTTCGGTAAGGAGTTGGTTTAAGGTATTTTCACGTTCGTCATTACTACCAGACATTGCATTTTTACCACGGGCACGCCCAATAGCATCAATTTCATCTATAAATATGATGGAAGGCGACTTTTCTTTAGCTTGCTTAAATAAGTCTCGAACCCTAGAGGCACCAACACCTACAAACATTTCAACAAAATCCGATCCAGATAAAGAGAAAAAAGGCACTTTGGCTTCGCCAGCAACGGCTCTTGCTAATAAGGTTTTACCTGTTCCTGGAGGGCCAACGAGTAAGGCACCTTTTGGAATTTTTCCTCCTAATGTAGTATATTTTTCAGGGTACTTTAAAAAATCTACAATTTCTTGTACTTCTTCTTTAGCACCTTCAAGCCCTGCGACATCTTTAAAAGTCGTTTTAACTTCTGTATTTTGATCGAATAGCTTTGCTTTAGACTTTCCTATATTAAAGATTTGTCCTCCTGCAGCACCTCCAGCGCCACCAGACATACGACGCATTATAAAAATCCATACGCCTATTAGCAGTACGAAAGGCAAAATACCAATTAAGAAGTCTGCCAAATGATTTTCTTCAGTAAGATATACAGGCTCTAAGTCGAGATTGTTTCTTTTGATGATTTCATCTAGGTTCTTTTGAAAAATTTCAAGTTCCCCAAATTCAAATTTGTAATTCGGTGCCGAAGTCGCCGAAGGAATAATGCTTGTAGATTTTGTTTTCTTATGCACTTCCTTTTTGGCAGCATCGCTAGTAAGGTAGACTTTAGCAAGTCTTCTATTTACTATTTCAACTTTAGCAACATCACCATTTTCTACGAATTTAAAAAATTCGGTAGGGTTTGTTGTATTTCCATTATCAATATCCCCATTATTAAATAAGGTAAATACTAAAAATAAAGATAAAACGATACCATATATCCAATATGGGCTAAACTTTGGTTTTTTATCTTTTGTGTTTTTTTTATCGTTTGCCATGTTTTTCTTTTAGTAATTTGTTTCTATTACTGTTGTTTTTGCATCACCCCAAAGGCTTTCTATATCATAATACGCTCTTGTTTGTTTTTGAAAAACATGAACAGCAATATTAACATAATCGAGTAAAACCCACTCTGCATTGTCTGCACCTTCTACGTGCCAAGGGTTATCCTTAAGTTCTTTGCTTACTTTTTTCTGTATGGAATTAACTATTGCGTTAACTTGTGTGTTTGAAGTGCCCTCACAAATTATAAAATAATCACAAACAGTGTTTTCAATGTCTCTTAAATCTAAAATCCTTATTTCTTTACCTTTAACGTCTTCTATGCCGCTGATGATAACCGATATTAACTGATCTGCGCTTATTTTTTCTTTCGCCATTAAATTTATTTACTTTGTGCAAAGTTATTATTTTTTTAGTTCTTTATACTTTAAAACTGCTACAAGATTTCAAACTACCAAAATAATAGCTTTAATGACTATAATCAAACTTGATGCCATCGATTCTACTAATAGTTTTTTAAAGAAACTTAATAGTAGCCAATCTGTAGCAGATTTTACGGTTGTTACTGCGCAACATCAAACCCATGGTCGCGGACAAATGGGAGCGAGTTGGCAGTCTGAAAATTCTAAAAACCTCATTTGTAGTGTATTTGTAGATGTGTCTGCATACCAAATACAGCATCATTTTTACTTAAGCATAGCCACGGCATTAGCGGTTAAAGCTACATTGCAGGCCTTTTCTATACCGCAATTGCATGTAAAATGGCCTAACGACATATTGTCACATCATCAAAAAATTTGTGGTATTCTTATCGAAAATGTCATGAAAGCAGGTGTCATAGAGGCGTCTGTTATTGGTATAGGGTTAAATGTAAATCAAACTGTTTTTAAGGATTTACCGCATGCGTCTTCTATGAGAAACCTCACAGGGCGGGTTTTTAATTTGGATGAGGTACTTGGTGTTGTGATAGCACAAATGAAATCGTATTTCGCGCTTTTAAAAGCACAGGAGTACCAGGTGTTAAAAACCGCATACACCTCCTGTTTGTTTAGAAAAAACAAACCCTCGACATTTAAAAATGCCAAGGGTGAATTATTTTCTGGTTTTATAAAAACAGTGTCAGACACTGGAGAACTTCAAGTACTATTAGAAGATAATATTACAAAAGCATTTGCCTTAAAAGACATTACGCTTTTGTACTAAGTGCTAATTTTAAACTGCTTTAGGCAAATTTGTAGCGAGCGTTTCAATAAACTTGGTGATAGGGTTTTTTATCATCATGGCCATCATAGGATTAAAATCCCCATTAAATTGCAGTTGTACTTCACTGCTACTTGGCGAAACTTCGGCAATATGTGCTGTTAACGCAAAGTCAATTTTACCACCAGCAGCCCCAAAAGTAATTGTGTTGGGCGCTGTTGCTTCTTTTTTCTTTAAAATAATCTCAGGCATGCCTTTTAAAGCAAATAAAAACTTGTCTTCACTAAGCACTTCAAATTTACTAATGTTATCAGGCATTAGCATTTCAAAATTTTTAATGTCGGCTATAAAATTAAAGGTGTCTTGTTGTGTTTTGGCAACTTGTACCTTAGGCGATTCTAGATTCATAATATGAGGTTAAGTGTTTTAATAGTTAATGGTGTTAGTTCTATACGATTAAATAGCATTCCATTCGCTAGGATTGGTATTCCATTCGGTAAGTGTGGCTAACTCGTCTTGGGTAATGTAATTGGTTTGTAACGCTTGTTCTAACAAACTATCGTAACTACCAAGCGTATGTAAAAGTACATTTTCTTTTTCAAAATTAGCTTTAGAAACTTCAAAACCATAGGTAAAAATGGCTACCATACCTTTTACGGTAACGTTCGCCGCTCTTAGAGCTTCTACAGCTTTTAAACTACTTTTCCCTGTACTAATTAAATCCTCAACAACCACAACGTTTTTGCCTTCTTCAATATAGCCTTCAATTTGGTTTTTTCTGCCATGCCCTTTGGCTTCTGGTCTTACATATATAAAGGGCAAGTCCAATACCTCTGCAACGAGCATACCAATACCAATGGCACCTGTAGCAACACCAGCAATGGCATCTGGTTTGCCGTAGGTGTTTTCAATATGTTGTGCCATGGTGTTTTTTACGTAATTGCGAATTGCAGGAAAGGACAAAATAATGCGGTTGTCACAATAAATAGGCGATTTCCATCCAGAAGCCCAAGTAAAAGGCGCTTTAGGACTTAATTTTATAGCATTAGCCTCTAAGAGTACTTCTGCTGTTTTTTTAGCGGTATCTTTATTAAAAATCATACTGCAAAATTAAACATATATTTAAAATTTTCGGCGATAGGTTTTATGAGAATAAAATATTTTTTTTAACAATTGTGGGTTGTCTGTAAAAGTGATATTTTTACGACGCATTAAGGCTTTAATTTCTCTATGTATAAGATATTTGTTGGCGATAAGCCTATAACTTTAAGTACCCGCACTAAAGATAAAGAAGGGGTTAAAAATTACAAACTCAACCGTGTACTGTTAAGGCGTTTAATACGTAAACTTAAAGATGCAGATGTTAAGGAAGTACGTTTAGTGCATAAAAAAGAACACAAACTGCTTAAGAAATTCTTAAAAAAAGCACCAAATGTAGTGGCAGGAGGCGGAAAGGTCTATAATGCCGAGGGGAAAATTTTATTCATATACAGAAATGGCAAATGGGATTTGCCAAAAGGGAAGGCCGAGAAAGGCGAATCTATAGAAAGTACTGCGATACGAGAAGTAGAAGAGGAAACAGGGGTTACGGGGTTAGAAATTGTAAAACCTATAGAGACGACCTATCATGTTTTTAAACGAAGAGGACGTTACCGCATAAAAATAACCTATTGGTTTGAGATGAAAACGAATTTTGAAGGCACCTTATACCCTCAAGAAAAAGAAGGCATTACTAAAGTAAAATGGTTAGGGAAAAAGAAAACTAAAAAAGCTTTAGAGAACTCTTATGCCAATATTAAACTTTTAGTTTAGAGTGTTTTAGGCTGTGTTTTCGTTAAAAAGTGACTAATTTACAGGATTATAGCTGTAATGCGTTAATTTATAGGCACAATACTTGCCCATCCTTTTTTAAACTGTAAATTTGCAGCTTCAAAAAAGTAGTCATGACAGATTTTATCAGGAAACGTACAGCGAATGCTAAAAACGATATTTTAAGTGGATTAACGGTGGCGCTAGCCATGATTCCCGAGGTAGTTGCATTTGCTTTTGTTGCTCAAATTAGTCCTATTGTAGCTCTTTTTGGCGCATTTGTGGTTGGTATCATTACTGCTACTTTTGGCGGGAGACCTGGGCTTATTTCTGGTGCTGCAGGTGCTGTTGCTGTTATTTTTGTAACGATGATACAGGACGGGCATGCCAAAGGGTTGTTGTTTGAGACTCCTGTAGAAAACATGGGGTATTTTTACCTGTTAGCTGCTGTGGTGGTGATGGGAATTATTCAAATTATTGCTGGAGTTTTTAAATTAGGAAAGTTTGTAAGACTCATACCGCATCCTGTAATGATGGGCTTTGTAAATGGCTTGGCTATCGTTATTTTTATAGCACAGCTGGGCATGTTCAAATCGAACGATAAAGACCTTTATAACAACAATAAACGCCGTACAGTTTCTAAAGAAATGCTGTATAGTGTTAAAGATAATACGGTAAGAGACTTGGTTTCTGATGCTGTATTGTTTAAGATAGAAGGTAATGCGGTTGTAAATACGCAAACCCAAGACCAAACTTTTGTCATTTCAAACGGGCAGGTTTTTAATACCAAGACCAAAAAAGTAGTTTTTAATGCGACCGATGAAGGCTTCTTTAAAGTAAAAGATAAAGGGGTATCGAAATCTTATATGACAGGGCAGCCTTTGTATGTGATGATTGGCTTGGTGCTATTAACCATGCTAATTATTTGGCTATTGCCTAAATTAACCACAAAGCTTCCTGCGGCCTTAACAGCCATATTGGTGGTCACGCTTGTAGCGGTTATAGGAGGCGACGCTTTGGCCTCTATAAATGTGGGCGACTTTATTAGAGATGGCGGTGGTAAAGGGCTTAATGGACTAGGAGAAATTAGCAGCCGATTGAATGTTTTTGAAACTTGGCGTGTACTGCCGTTTAACTTAGATACCTTTAAATTTATATTCCCTTATGCCTTTTTAGCCGCCTCTGTTGGTTTGATAGAAACGTTAATGACCATGAATCTTGTAGATGAACTTACAGAAACTAGAGGTAATGGGAATAGAGAATGCATTGCCCAGGGATCTGGGAATATTTTAAGTGGTCTTTTTGGAGGTACTGGTGGTTGTGGTATGATAGGCCAAACAGTAATTAATCTTAAGGCAGGAGGACGCGGTAGGCTATCGGGTATCATGATGGCTTTAACCTTATTAACGTTTGTGTTATTTGCAGATAAGTACATTGAGCAAGTGCCTATTGCTGCTTTAGTAGGGGTGATGTTTATGATGGTTATAGAAACCTTTGCCTGGTCTAGTTTTAGAATTATAAGAAAGATTCCAGTATCCGATGCAGTGGTATTAATACTAGTCTCTACAGTAACGGTATTTTTCGATTTGGCCATTGCAGTTTTTGTAGGGGTTATCATTTCGGCTTTAGTGTTTGCTTGGGAAAACGCCAAACGCATTCGTGCGCGCAAGCGTGTGACCAAAGAGGGGACAAAAGTTTACGAAATATGGGGGCCGTTATTTTTTGGGTCGATTAATGCTTTTAACGAAAAGTTCGATTTAAAAAACGATCCCGATTATGTAGAAATAGATTTTGTAGAGTCTAGAGTGAGTGACCATTCTGCTTTAGAAGCCATTTTTAATTTGGTGCAGAAGTATGAAGCTGCTGGGAAAACCATCAAACTAAAGCATGTAAGTGAGGATTGTAAAGTCTTGTTATATAAGGCAAGCCCTAAATTTAAAGAGGTCATCATTGAAGATATAGACGACCCCCGTTACCATTTGGCAGGCAATCCAGAGGCTTTTACAAAGCCTTTATCAGAGTACAAGCTCTAATCTAATATACACTACATTTAGCGTATGGGTCTTTTGAGCTGTTCTTTAACACGCTCGAAAGATTTTTTACTGGCGCGTTCCCAACGGTAAATCGTATAGCGTTTAGAGGCATTAGCGGCTTGTTTGGTCAAGCGCTCACGACGTTTATTTACCCAGTAGAAACGTTTTCTTACAACCGTCTTTAATAAGCTGTAATCCTCATTTGCTAAACGTTCTAGCGCATTTAAGGCTGCTACAGACACATTAGGCACTTTGTCGTTCATGGCGACAAGGAGTGCTGGAATAGAGGCGACAGTACCCGCCTGTTCCAAAGCTTCTGCAGCTAATCGTCTCGTACGGTAATTGCCATATGTTAAAGCGTATTCTAATTTTTTAGCAGCCCCTGTATTTAGCCAATAGGTAATGGCGTTTTGAGAGGGTTGAAAACGGGTGGTTTTTAGTAACAGAAAAGCGATCGTGTACAGCATACTATTTGGATTTAGAGCCCCGTCTCATGATAGCACAGTGCTGTGCTAGTGTAATGGTGATGTATGTGATTTTAAAATAAACTATTTTAAAAACGCTGTGCTTTATAAAACAACATGAAAGACATCACAACAGCGTATCCTAATGAGAGGAGGATGCCATTTACCCATTAAAACTACAGTAGCAATCTGGCAAATGGTATGGTTTATAACTATACGTCGCTGCTTTTTTTAAAATGTTACATTAGGAGCTTACCCGCCCATGTTATTATTTTTTCGTGTCTGTCTTAGGTATAAGGTTTAAACCCTAGTTTTTATACCATTTCCTATATGAATCTACCTTAAACCCGCTTTATGCGATAGAACATCTATTACACCTTTGCGCTACTGCAAATACTGGCGCTACACTACTTTTTTCAATTTAACCATAGCGATGCTATGCTAAAATCAAGAAAAAGTCAGTATTTATGGTATCTCAAAGCTTCACGACAATGTTCTATCACATAATTCGGGTTAAAAGAAAATGATGGATTTTTTTGTTTTTGTAGCGCTTATCAGTTTTGGTGTATTTATGAATATTGACATGCTATAAAAATTTACCAGCCCCCAATGCGTAAACGTTCTTGTTGCTGTCCTGGGGTGGCTTCTGGTGTTGGGATGTTACTCGGGTACAAGGGTTTTGGGAAACCTTCGGCTTTACGGCGTTCAAAATCTTTTTGGCGGTAGGGATCGAAGGCGGTGCCAGGAGGCAGGGGGCGGTTTTTATCCATATACCACACGTATAGGCTCCATTCTTTACGAGGATCTTCGAAACTCAGGGTTTTTAGCAGATCGAGTCTGCGGGGTCTAAAGGTATTGACCGCCTTGAGGTATTCTTGGGGGGAATAGCCGTCAATATCGCCACTAACTGCAAAAAAAACTACCACAAGTTTGTGAAACGGGCCTTCTAGAGGTTTTCCAAAAAACACATTGGGGTAAGAGATGCGGCCCTTAAGCCGGTCTAACTGCAATTGCATGTATTTTTTAGGTTTAAATATGCCTTTAATAATCATAAAAAGACCTACGTAGATAGGACATAAGAATATGATATATTCCAGCCAGTGTCTATTTGGGCTAAAAAAGACATTAAAAGGATATATTACCCAGAGCCCTGATAGTAAAAACACACTACCTAAGCCAATATCTACAACAGAGCCATTCCGATTTTCAATAAAGAAATGATCTGTAGCAGTAATTATTAAAACATTTTTAAAAGGTTTTACATGTTCTTTTGGAATGTCCCGAGGCTGTTCTAAGATGCAATGCGCTCTGCCTTTTTTTTTCATAAGCTAGGAATTAGCTGGTTAAATTAGCAATATTATCGGCATCTACAATAGTAATGGGGTAGCCTGTTCTATTTATTTTTAAAGGGGTATGGTTGTTGTATTCGGTTTCTTGGTACGCAGCACCAGGCAGGGGCGAA
>CAZLTR010000111.1:0-11574 GCA_964562415.1 uncultured Hyunsoonleella sp.
TTCTAAGATAAGACTTTTTATATAATTATGGGTGTTTACGGATATTCAATTTTTTTATTTCAATAATTATACATGTGTTGTTGTCGAAAAGCAATCTAGATTAGAATGCTTTTAAGATTGTTTTGCAGTTAGGCGTTTAAATTAGTTTCTTTTAAATGTATGGTTCATTGCAAGTAAAGATTTTGCCATCTACATTGTTGTAAGTCTCTTTAAACCCGAATTATGAGATAGAACATTGTCGTGAAGCTTTGAGATACCATAAATATTGACTTTTTCTTGATTTTAGCATAGCATCGCTATGGTTAAATTGAAAAAAGTAGTGTAGCGCCAGTATTTGCAGTAGCGCAAAGTGTAATAGATGTTCTATCTCATAAAGCGGGTTAAAGGGCTTGTTTTTATAACATAGGAAGACTATAACTGTTTATTCCAAGTTTAGTAGTCTTTAATAGGGGGTAGGAAGTGATAACAAAACCTACTTTATATTAAGAAAGTAGGTTTTGTTACTTAAGCTACTTTTAGTTGCTATGTTTGTTAATGTAGGCATTAATACCTGTGGTATCTATATTACCTTGTATAGACCAAGCAAAATCTAAAAGCAGTTGTTTGTTAAAAATGGGATCAGATCTACTAATAAAAGCATTACCAACGTATGGTGTTATAGAGTTTATTTTTTTGTCTAGTGCATTTGGATTAGCACTCGCCATTCTATGACAGCTCATACAATTGGTTCTTACACCTGCATAAGTTGGTATTTTCTCTTTAGTGGTTTGCACAAAGCTTAAAGAATCATTAAAAACACTTGGTCCAAACCCTGCTTCTAGATATGGGTTGAAGGCATAATTAGGGCTTCCAATTATATTATCACCGTCATAAGGTTCGTTAGGATTTACCATATAATACGCTACAGCCATTGCGTAGTGTCTTGGAGCGCCTTGAAGCGCCTTAGGACGCATATTTGCAATAGCTTTAGAGCTAGGTAGTTTTGGAAGGTCTGGTGTAGGGCTCCACCAAAATGTTTGCCAAGTCCAGTTTGTTATTTCACGCGTACTTACGTGCATGCCTACCAATATGGCAGTATCTCCTATTTGAGCGTTAAAAGGATTGCCATGATTCTCTGTGAATTCTTTATTAAAAAAATGCACGTCTTCAGCGTTAAGTTTGTAGTGTATAAAAGCATCGAGTCCAAAAATGCGCCCCTCACTAGGTGTCTTTTTTTGAGTGTTTATGGTAACATAAGAATTCCAGTCTTTTTCAGGAAATGCAATTAACTTATCTGTAGTGCCAGGCCAAGTTGAAATTTTAAAAGTGGTAGCGCCTGTTGAGGTTTGCAATAGTTTAAAAACAGGTTTTATTGTAATAGCATTGTTAGGGAAAAACGGAATCTCTTTTTTGTGGTCTATTTTTCCATATTTGTAGAGTGTAGTTGCCATAAAAATCTTGTGGTCTATAGCAAACTTTGCGGCGGCAGGGCTATAGGACACAGATTCGTGAATACTGTCGTTTACGCTTTGCTTTCCCGCAGCAAAGTGTGTGAATTGTCTAGGTTGTTTTAAATTAGCTCTATTAGAGCGTTTAAGAGGAATTCCTTTTATAGAATCTATCATTTCTTCTGGGGTCAACCAAGTTTCAAAAACTCTTAAAGCACTATGGTCTTTAGGTTTTTGACTGGTTTTAGAGGTAATACCTGTCCAAATTCCCCAACTGTGCAAATACAAACTATCATTAGTTTTTGTGTGAACCCATGTGTTAATTTGGGTAGAATCTTCAGGGAATTTAAAACCAGGGATGTTCAGGGCGGGAAATTTTGCACTAGCGATGTTGTGGTAATCAAATTGGGGCGTATTGGATGTAACAGTTGCTTTTTTTTCAGCAGGTTTGTCGTTTTGTTTACAGGAATTGAGACCTAAAAGTAATCCTGCAATTATAGCTAAAAAGCCAATTGATGTTTTCATGATGATATATGTATTGGTTGGTTAAAATTTTAAATATTTTAGTTTTAGAGGGGTAAATGCGGTTTTAGTACGATTACTAAAATAGGAAAAAAGATATTAATTTGTAGGAATAATACTTATTTGTATTTAATCTATACTGGTACAGTTGTAGAATCTAATTTGAGATTATTGTAATAAGCAGTTTATTTTCATGCTTTAGTACTCTAAAAAAAGTTAAAATCACTTCATTAAGACAAATAGAAAACAAAATTAGTTCGTAATAATAATTAAGAACTACTTAGTGCGCCTAAGGTATAAAGTTGTTCCATTGTAGGAGTAGCACTGCCGCCTTTAGGTTCTAAAGTAATCCCAAAAGCTTCACTAGGGTTTAGATTATCAATTTCGAAAATTTTGTTGCTATCGCTAGAGAAGTTGTCTAAAGTACCTAAACTTGTTGGCACTAAAGGATTTAAAGCTAAAGACCATACTTGGTATACTTTACCTTTAGGCGGTGTAGGTAAGCCTTCAGCATCTAAAAAAATACGTTGTTGCGCTTTATCCCAATAGACCTTTGCATAAGTGTTTGTATACTTACCTTGGCCTGTTAAAGGAATTCTAATAATAGCATCATCTTTTAAAATTTTAACAAGAGCATTAGCTTCGTTTAAATTGTATTTGGAATTTTCAATTTGCAGTTCAAGCATCGAATTTTTAGCACGCACCATTTCCATACGCGTTTGTAATTGGTTATTTTGAGAAACAGACCAGAGTAACCCTGCTGCCAAAATAATTGCTGCTGCCCAGCCAGAAAAAGTTGCCCATTTATATTTAGTTTGATTTAAAGGCGTTACAGGGATTTTAGATAGGTTTTCTAATCTTTGTTTAATTACAGTAAAGTCTTGTTTGGAATTGCCACTAGCTGTTGCAGCAGTTAGTTTTACCACAGCTGCTTCAATTTCTAAAACTTCTTGTAAAAGCTTAGGATGTTGTTGCAAAAGTGCGTGAACTTCAGCATTTTCTTTTGCACTAAGAGCTCCTGCGACATAGAGTTCTAAAATTCCAGACGATATGTAATCATTAATGTTCATAATCTTAGGGCACAACTATTGCTCTCAAGGCTTTAATACAGTTCCTATTTCTAGTTTTAACGGTTCCTAAAGGAATGTTAAGTGTCTCTGCGGTTTCACTTTGGGTATACCCTTTAAAATACAAAAGTTCGATAAGCGCTTTGCATGTATCGCTAAGTTGTTTCACAAATTTTTGTATACCAATAGCATTAGTTGTTTTGTCTAAACTATCATAAGTTTCAATACTATTTACGAAAGAATCCGTGCTGAGGTTTTGTTTTTCAGTTTTATAACCTTTAGAGCGTATAGTATCTATAGCTGCATTGCGGGCTATATTTAAAATCCACGTAAAAAAACGCCCTTTTTGTGAGGAATAGGTCTCCGATTTATGCCAAATTTTTAGAAACACATCTTGTAAAACTTCCTCTGCAACGTCCTGCTTCTTTACAATGTTTAAGATCACACCATAAATGCTTTCATGGTACATGTTGTATAGCTCTTCGAAAGCAAGGATGTCTTTTGCTTTAAATTGCGCTACAAGTTGGTCTATATCCATTGCTTTAAAATTCTAGCACCTAATTTAAGTAATAATTTTAAATTAATAGGTTAAGCGTTGTAAACTTGACCTCTATGTGGTTTTAGTGCGTCGCGAACTGGAGGCATTTCGTTTTCAGATACAACTAAGAAAGCTATGGCATGCGAAGCATTTAGGATTTGTGTTCCCGTAATGTTTTGAGTTAGTTTTTGAGACTTAATATAATCCTTTAAATGAATTTCATGATGTGCTGCAATTTTCTTAGAATCAGGGCCTCGGAAATCCCATATGAGTTTTAATAGTCGCATGTCTTTCTATTTAAAGGCCAAAGGTCTTAAAATTAGTTTTAAAGTTTGAAATAAAACCACTTTATTTGCGTTAGCTAACACAAACTAATTTAAAACGTATAAAGCAAATTATTTTGCACATACCTCCAAAATATATAGTAATCATGAAATTGAATTTATTTTCTTTAGTAGTTGTCCTGTTTTTAAGTGCTTCAGGTGTAGCACAAACAAGTGCGAAAGAGGTCTTATTTAGTGTTGAAAACGAACCGGTGTATTTGTCTGAATTTATTAGAGTTTATACTAAAAATTTAAACTTGGTTCAAGATGAAAGTCAAAAGGACGTCGATGAGTATTTAAAGTTATTTACAAACTATAAGTTAAAATTAAAAGAAGCCAAAGCACAAGGACTTAATGAAAAGGAAACGTATAAAAAAGAACTAAAAAATTATAAATCAGAACTTACAAAAAATTATATGACCGATCATGAGGTCACAGATGCTTTAATTAAAGAAGCTTATGCCAATGTGTCTCAAGATATAAAAGCGAGTCATATTTTAGTACGATTAAATAATAATGCAACGCCAAAGGATACCTTAGCGGCGTTTAACCAGATAAAAAACTTGAGAGAAAGAGCTCTAAAGGAAGGGTTTGATGTTGTGCGTAAGGCTGTCCATAATGGAGAGACTCTTTTTGGAGAAGAATTAGGTTGGTTTACGGGGTTTAGAATGGTATATAACTTTGAGAAAGTAGCTTTTGCGACACCAATAGATAGTATTTCACAACCCTTTAAAACCCGTTTTGGTTATCATATTGTTAAGGTAGAAGATAAACGTAAAGCAAGGGGAAGTTGTTCTGTAAAGCATATTATGATAACTAAGCCAAAAGATAGTAGTGCAGCTGCAAAAACTCGAATAGATGAAATTTATAAAAAAATACAACAAGGGGAAGAATTTGAAGCTTTAGCGAAGCAATTTTCAGATGATAAAAATTCTGCATCATCAGGGGGTTTACTTAAACCGTTTTCAAGTGGAGATTTAAGTGTGCCCGAATTTGAAGATGCCGCTTTTAACTTAACTAATAAGGGAGACATTTCTAAGCCCATACAGACAAACTTTGGCTGGCATATTATAAAACTAGAAAAAAAGGCGAAACTAAAAGACTTTGAAAGATTAAAACCAGAATTGGAACGAAAAGTAAAGCGTGATACAAGATCTCAACTTATAGAGGAGGCACTAATAGAGCGTTTAAAAGAAAAATACAATATCGTAAAACATGAAGAACGTTTAGACTATTTTGTTTCTATCATGACAGACGCTTTTCGTAAACGAACTTGGAATTTACCTGAAAGTTTTAAAGGAGATCCTGTGTTTATGACTATAGGAAAGCAAAGCTTTACGAATGCCGATTTTGGGAAGTTTTTAGAAAGCTATCAAAATAGGACATTAAAAAACAAGAGCTTCCAAACCATAGTAGAGGAAGCCTATAACGCATTTTTGAAAACTAAAATTAAGGCTGTAGAAGAAGAAAATTTAGAATTTGAAAATGAAGAGTTTGCAAATGTTTTAAATGAGTACAGAGAAGGGTTGTTATTATTCGACCTTATGCAGAGTACCATTTGGGATACCGCTAAAACAGATTCAACAGCAATACAAGCGTATTATGATACCCATAAGGCAGATTATTCTTGGCCAGAGCGTGCAAAAGCCGAAGTAGCTTCTGCTTCCAATAAAAAAGTGATTAAAAAAGTAGCGCAGTTAATGCAAAATGGTATTGAAGCAGAAAAAATTAAAAAAATGATAAACCTAGAGGGAGTGGTAAACGTTATCTTTACAACAGATACAATGACGGCTAAACATCAAGCTTTACCTAAGGATTTTGACTTCAAAAAAGGAGTGTCAAAGATTTACAAACACAATAAAGGCTATGTTGTAGCTAAAGTTTTAGACATTTTACCAAAGAAACAAAAAGCTTATGAGGATGTTAAGGGTATTGTTATGAGCGATTATCAAAACCATAAAGAAGCCTTGTGGTTAGAAGAATTAAGACAAAAATATAAAGTAGTAGTAAATCAAGACATCTTAAAAAAAGCTAAGGCAAAAATCAAAAAAATATAGTGTTTCATAAATCTCTCATACTTCTTTTTATTCTAGTTCTAACCTCTTGTAATATTTTTAGAGATGAAGACGAACGAATTCCAATTGCAAGAGTTGGAGATCACTATTTGTATAGTGAAGATTTAAAAGATATAATCTTTGGTGGACTATCTAAGGAAGACAGCAGTTTAGTAGTTCAAAATTTTATAAATAAATGGGCAACACAACAGCTTTTGGTAGATGGTGCTAAACTTAATCTAAATGCGACAACCCAGTATGGATTCGATAAATTAGTAGTGCAATATAAAAATGACTTGTACAGTAAGGCATATTTAGAAGCATTAGTTAGAAAAAATTTAGATACTGTTGTTAAAGCAGAAGAGGCTAAAGTTTATTACGACGCCCATAAAGATGTCTTTAAGTTAAATGAAGATCTTATAAAGTTTAGATATATTCATCTTGATGAGAATATGATAGACTTTACTAATATAAAGTCTCGTTTTATCTCTTTTAATAAAGAAGATAAAGCAGCTTTAAATTCCATGGCGCTGCAATTTAAAAACTACTCTCTTAACGACTCTATATGGGTAAAATTAAATCAAGTAATTGCCAAAATACCCAGTGTAAATTCTAGTAACAGCAATGAACTGTTAAAAAAATCTAATTTTATACAGCTCAAAGATTCATTAGGAGTATATTTGATGCAAATTAAAGACGTGCTTTTACGTAATGAGATGGCGCCTTTGCCTTATGTTAGGCCTACAATTAATCAAATTGTAATTAATAAGCGCAAGTTGGAACTCATTAAAAAATTAGAAAAAGATATTACAAAAGATGCTATTAAAAATAAACAATTTGAAATATACAATTAGATGGTCAATGGCTGCTTGTTTTCTACTTTCGGCAGTAGCACTAGTAGGCGCACAGGAAATCATTGACGCAGACCAAACACCCGTTGAAAGCGAGGCTTCTAATACAGTTGAAAAGGTTGATTCTGTTCCCGCATTTAAAAAGGTTAAAGTCGATGGTGTTGCTGGTGTTGTAGGAGATTATATTGTTTTGAATTCCGATATTGATAAAGAATTTTTACAGCTACAAGCCTCTGGTGTTAATACAAAAGATATTACCAGATGTCAAATTTTTGGAAAATTATTAGAGAATAGGCTCTATGCCCACCATGCTATACAAGATAGTATTCAAGTTGCAGACGCCGAGGTAAGACGCCAAGTAGATTACCAACTACAACAGTTTTTGGCTCAGGTAAATGGTGATATGGACCGTTTGGTGAAAATATATAATAAAGAAAGTGAAGAAAGTTTACGTGAAGAAATGTTTAAGACTAATAAAGACTTAATGTTGTCGCAGCGTATGCAAGCTAAGGTTATTCAGGATGTTGAAATTACACCCGAAGAAGTAAGACAGTTTTTTAACAAAATACCAGAAGGAGAGCGTCCTAATTTTGGAACAGAATTAAAAGTAGCTCAAATCGTAGTAGAACCTAAAGTATCTAAACAAGAGAAGGAAAAAATTAAAGATCAATTAAGACAGTATAAAGCAGATGTAGAAGAGAATGGTGCTAGTTTTAGATCTAAGGTGATTTTATATGGTCAAGATCCAGGGATAAAACAATCGGGATATAAATATACATTAAATAGAAAAAAACCTAGAATGGTAAAGGAGTTTAGAGAGGTTGCTTTTGCCCTACAAGAAGGTGAAATTTCTGAGCCTTTTGAAACTGATTTCGGATTCCATATTGTATATTGCGAAAAAATTAGAGGTCAAGAGTACGATGTAAGCCATGTATTGCTTATTCCTCAGGTGTCTGCAGAGTCCATCCAAACTGCCAAAGAGAAAATAGAAAAGGTAAGAGCTAAAATTGCAGCAGGGGAGATTACTTTTGAAGCTGCCGCAAAAGAGATTAGTGATGAAAAAGAAACAAAGTTAGATGGTGGAAAATTAATCAACCCAGAAACACAAGATTATAATTTTGAGCTTACGCGTATGGATCCAGAATTGTATTCTCAAATACAAAATTTAAAGGATGGTGAGCTAAGCCAAGTTTTATCGGAAAGAGATCGAACAAATAAATTAAAATTTAAAATATTAACTGTATCAGATAGGGTTGAAGACCATAAGGCCAATTATGCTCAAGATTTTTTAAAGGTAAAAGAGCTCGCTTTAAATGAGAAAAAAATTAAAGCTATAGAAAAGTGGCAAGCCGAAAAAATTGATGACACCTACATTAAGATTTCTGGTGAACTGCGGTCTTGTGAATTCTCTAGTAACTGGTTAAAAAAATAAATATACATGTCTGACGTTGCTGCAGTAGAACAGTTTGTAAAAAAGTATCAAGAATTAAAAAAAGAAATAGCAAAAGTCATTATAGGACAGGACGCTGTTGTAAATCAAATTTTAATTTCTGTTTTTTCTGGAGGGCATTCGTTGTTAATAGGCGTGCCAGGTTTGGCTAAAACATTAATGGTCAATACAATTGCACAAGCATTAGGTTTAGATTTTAAGCGCATTCAATTTACACCAGATTTAATGCCTAGTGATATTTTAGGAAGCGAGATTTTAGACGAGGATAGAAATTTTAAATTTGTAAAAGGGCCTATTTTTGCTAATATCATTCTTGCAGATGAAATTAATAGAACGCCTCCTAAAACCCAAGCCGCTTTATTAGAAGCCATGCAAGAACGTGCTGTTACAGTTGCAGGACACCACTACAAGTTAGATTTGCCTTATTTTGTATTGGCCACTCAAAACCCTATAGAACAAGAAGGTACCTATCCATTGCCAGAAGCACAGTTAGACCGTTTTATGTTTGCGATTAATTTAGAGTACCCCTCGTTTGAAGAGGAAGTACAAGTGGTAAAAGCAACTACAACCGATGAAAAAGTAACTGTTAAAGCACTCTTTTCGGCTAAAGATATTTTGAATTATCAAAATGTGATTAGACGTATTCCTGTTGCAGATAATGTGATAGAGTATGCCGTAAAGATGGTAGGTAAAACAAGACCTAACAGTGCTATGGTTTCCGATTTGGTAAAGCAATATATCGATTGGGGAGCTGGACCAAGAGCCTCACAAAATTTAATTCTTGCCGCTAAAACCCACGCCGCAGTACATGGAAAATTTTCTCCAGATATTGAAGATGTACAAGCCGTTGCTATTAGTATTTTAAGGCATAGAATTATTAAAAACTACAAAGCAGAGGCCGAAGGCATTTCCGAACAGCAAATTATAGAGAGTTTGTTTTAACGAACCTACCTATTGCTTAGCGATTTACAACTATAACGCCTCTAGAGCGGTCTGCAATTACAATATAATCTTGAGAAACCGCAATGCCTCTTGCTTGAACGATGTCGTTAACCACGCGCTGTTCTACAGTGTTGGTATTTGGGTTTAAAATACTAATAGTTTTACTTGTCGTACCCACAGTAAAGAGTTGGGTCCCGTCTGTGGTAACATTAACAGGAGTATACCCCAAGTTTACTACAGACCTCGAAGGTATAGGTGTGCTTAAATCAATAACTTCAAGACCATTAACAGCAAAATGTGCTACATAAAGAGTATTATTTAGAAATTCACTTTCTACAGGGAAATTCGCAGGACTTACAGTTGAAAAACCACCAGAAAAACGTTGAGGACTAAGTACAATAACATCTTCGGTATTTTGTACAACGCCACTGGTGTTGAAATCTACAATTTGAATGCCCCAATTAGCAACCGCTCCTAAATCTTGAGAGTAAAAGGCTCTCGCGCCATTTGCAGTTTCAGTAAGGTGTACGTCTGGGTTTCCTGTAACACCATCTACCGCAGGAATACCATTTGTAGTAAGTGTAAATGCAGAATTAGAAAATCTGTAAACTTGGGTATTGCTGTTAGAAGTGCCACCAGAGACCACAACCAGTCCATTGGCAACATCAATTCCAGAAAAAAGGCCAAAATTAGTGGTGCTACTAGCGATTACTGCTGGCAAAGAAGGATCTTGAAGGCTTAGTGCCTGAATGCGATTTCCAGATTGTACAAATAAATGCCCATTACTAACATCAAAACTAATATCATCTGATGGAATTTGCAACACTTCTCGGGCTTGGTTAGAGAGATTAACCACTTCTAATACGTTGCCACAAGCAGCATAAGCATAGCCTTCTACAATAACAACATTGCTGCAACTGTCGGCACCAATCTGCGTTTCTAATTGTACGTCTTCTGGAATAGGGTTGTCGTCGTTGGTACTGCAAGATGCTAAAATAGTTGTAAAACTTAAAAGTAATAGATAAAAAGAAAGGCGAGGTATCATAGTAAATGGATTTAAATTTAAGAAAGTATGCATGCGACACACATTCTCTTAATTAGTAAGTTTTAAAAGCAAAAACTTACTGTACTGTGCTTAAAAAATGAATTTTTAAATGTGTAGGACTGTTATTTTGAAGCCTTAAGGAACTTGGAGACCTGCAAAACGGTTAACATTTAAGAGTGCTATAAGTTTGCGAATAATTATAGTAAATACGGCGTTGTGCATACAATTACAAATTATTGATTCAATAGAAATTATGCCTTAGTTCTAAAAAAAACACAATCTTTTGATTTAATATCTATACGATGAATAATTACGTATAAATACTTAATTTTAATTACTTCAATAGTTTTAAATCAATATTTAAATTTCGTAATTTGCCACGCCGAAAAAATAATTAGACATTTTAGGTATTCAAATACAATTGTAACCCTTATGATTAAGAGTTTAAAGGCCTGTATTGTAAATACCACTGAAAAGAATTCTACCTATGAATATTTATGAAGATTACATCAAGGAGATCGCACAACGAAAAGATCAAGGGTTACACCCTAAACCAATTGATGGCGCAGAATTGCTAAGTGCAATTATTACTCAAATTAAAGATTTAGATAATAAACACAGAGAAGATTCTCTAAAGTTTTTTATATACAATACCCTTCCAGGTACTACCAGTGCTGCAAGTGTAAAAGCTAAATTTTTAAAAGAGATTATTCTTGGAGAGTCTTTAGTTGAAGAGATTACGCCAACGTTTGCTTTCGAGCAACTATCGCATATGAAAGGAGGCCCTTCTATAGAAGTGCTTTTAGATTTAGCCTTAGGAGATGACCAAGCTATCGCAGAAGCTGCTGCTAAAGTATTGAAAACTCAAGTATTCTTATACGAAGCAGATACAGAGCGCTTAGAAAAAGCGTTTAAAAGCGGACATGCTATTGCTAAAGAGATTTTAGAGAGTTATGCCCAAGCAGAATTTTTTACAAAACTTCCAGAAGTAGAAGAAAAAATAGACGTTGTTACTTTTATTGCTGGTGTTGGTGATATTTCTACAGATTTATTGTCACCGGGAGCAGATGCGCACTCAAGATCAGACCGTGAATTACATGGACAATGTATTTTTGAGCATAATAAAGACATGCAAAAAGCCCTTTCTCAATTAAAAGCAGCACACCCAGATAAGCGTGTAATGTTAATTGCAGAAAAAGGAACTATGGGAGTAGGGTCTTCAAGAATGTCTGGTGTAAACAATGTTGCATTGTGGACAGGAATTTCATCTAGTCCTTATGTACCGTTTATCAATATAGCTCCTGTTATTGCAGGAACTAATGGTATTTCTCCTATCTTTTTAACGACTGTAGGCG
>CAZLTR010000112.1:0-11507 GCA_964562415.1 uncultured Hyunsoonleella sp.
GTTTGTGGAAACGGAGGAGCTACGCCAAAGCATGCGGTATTGCTTGCAGAACAGTTGGATGACAAAACGGTTATTAAGTATTTAGACAGATTCCTAATGTACTACATTCGTACCGCAGGGCCTTTGGTTAGAACTGCACCTTGGTTAGAAAAATTAGACGGAGGTATCGATTACTTAAAACAAGTTGTTATCGAAGACTCTTTAGGAATAGCCGAAGAGTTAGAAAACGAAATGCAAGGTTTAGTGAATAGGTATGAATGCGAATGGAAACAGGCTATAGAAAATCCAGAAATGATGAAGCGCTTTAAACACTTTGTGAATTCTGATGATACTGATGATAATTTAGTTTTTGTTCCAATGAGAGATCAAAAAATGCCTAAACAATGGGCCTAGTATGTTATAAGTACTTAGAAAGTATTATTTAACGTAAAAAATAGAGTAAACAGTTAAACAATTACACAATTAAACGATTACACGATTACACAGTTAAACGATTAAACAATTACACAATTAAACAGTTAAACAATTAGTTTACAGCTACAGTATTTAAGTGACGTGTATTATAAAAAATAGAATAAAGTAATTAACGGTTAGACGATAAAACAAAGAGAATTATGCAAGATATATTAAGTCAATACGAGTCTGTTTCTAAAGACGCTGTTAAAGAGTGGTTTAAGGTTGGTAAAACCGAAGATTTTCCAAAGAATAGTGGCGCTTGTATTAAGCATAAAACTAAACAAATAGCAGTATATAATTTTGAGCGTACTGGAAAATGGTATGCCACTCAAAATTTATGTCCGCACAAAATGGAGATGGTATTAAGTTTAGGGATGATAGGTGATAAAGATGGTGTGCCAAAAGTAGCTTGCCCTATGCATAAGAAAAACTTTTCTTTAGAAGATGGCTCTAATCTAGGTGGCGATGAAGATTTAAAAATAGCAACCTATCCTGTTAAAATTGAAGAAGGAAATGTGTATATTGGCTTTTCGAATTAACAGTCTGTAATAGCATACAAATAAAATACCAGTGTCTATATAAAAGTACTGGTGTAACCCCTATATACTGTAGGGGTTTTTGGGTCTATTAGAGTTGCCGTTATACATAAAAGTAAACCAATAGAATCAAAGACCTATGAAACCCACGCGTTTTGAAACCGCAATAGCATTAATAGATAGAGCAAACTCTGAAGATGTAAATACTTATTCCGTAGCAGGTATCGATTATCCTAAAGAATTATTATATTCACAAAGGATGACGCGTACCTTATTACAGTTTAAGCCAGATGCATCTAAAGCCTTACAAATAGCTGCCAGAGCACAGCACATTTGTAGGTGGAAGATTGCTAGAGATGAATACCCTATGGACCGTGTAGGCTATTTAAAATGGCGTGAAACGCTTAAAAAAATGCATGCTGATTTAACTGCAGAAATTTTAAAACAAGTGGGGTATGACAGTATTTTTGTAGAGCGAATTACTAAAATTATTCTAAAAAAACTCATTAAAAAAAATGAAGAATCTCAAGCGCTAGAGGATACTATTTGTTTGGTGTTTTTAGATTATTATTTTGAGGAATTTGCGGCAAAGCACCCAGACGATAAAGTTATTGATATTCTTCAAAAAACCTGGGTTAAGATGTCTAAAGCAGGTCAAGAAGCGGCCTTGAAACTTAATTTTTCAGAAACAGCTTTAGGCTTAGTACAAAAAGCTATTGCTTAATTTTTAATAACGCGATATGGCAAAAAACGGTAATTCATTAGACCAAAGGACTTTTGATAAATTGCGCCGTTTGTATATTGTTGGATTTAGTACAATTGCATTATCTGTAATTTTAAGTCAGATTTTAATACGAACACATCTAAGCGGACAGCAAAGTGACTCTAGAGTTATAAATGTTGCTGGGCGGCAACGTATGCTAAGTCAGAAGTTGGCTAAAAATGTGGTCTCCTTAACTTCTGCAAAAGTACATACAGACTTACAACTACTTAAAGCCGATCTAAAGGCGACTTTAGCACTTTGGGAGTTTTCACATATTGCACTTCAAAATGGTAATGATAGTTTAGGACTTCCCGAGAAAAGCAGCTTAGATATCAATATAAAATTTGCAGCTTTAAACCCTGTGTTCGATACTATTGCTAATGCCTCAAAAGCGATATTAAAAACTATTGAAAAGGACACTTTGTGGCCACCGTCTGCATTGCAGCAACACATCGCGATTGTAAAGGCTAATGAAGGCGATTTTTTAGAGCAAATGGATGCCATCGTAAATCAATTCGACGTTGAGGCAGAGGAAAAAGTAACTTGGTTACGACGTTTAGAGCTTTGGTTAACGGTATTAACACTTTTAATTTTATTAGGCGAAGTGTTGTTTATTTTTTGGCCTGCAGCAAAATCAGTTCGATTTACGCTTTCAGAATTACTTTTTGCTGAAAAACGGGCTAAACAAATGGCTTACGATGCAGATAAACTAAGTAAAGCGAAGGAGAAATCTATACGAGAATTACGAGCTTTAAGTCGCGCTATGGATGATACGTTACTATTTGCGCGTATTTTGCCTAGCGGAACTTTGGTGCATATGGGCAATAAGTTTTCTAGGCTGTTTCATTTTTCTCAATTTAATGAGTCTGTCTTTTTCTGGAACTTATTATCGCCAGTAGAAAGTGAGCAAGAGGCTATAGAAGCACTAATAGAAAAGCATAAAAAAATAGGCTGGCAGGGTGAAGTTAAAGCAACGACAAAACATGGAGAAAACCTCTGGCTCGAAATGGCAATTATTCCTTACAACCCAACAGATGAGAAATTGGAACTGCTCATTATTGCCTCTCAAATTACAGAACGTAAGTTAGCACAGTTAGAAATTCACAGGCTTACTAAAGAGAGTTTTGAGGAAAAAATGAATCAGCAAAAAATTATTTCCAGCAAGATTATAGAAAATCAAGAAAAAGAACAAAATCGCATTGCCAAAGATGTGCATGATGGGATTGGCCAAATGCTCACAGGCTTAAAGTATAATTTAGAAAGTATAGATGCGACTAATGTAGAAAAAACAGCCGATAAAATTGCCCATTTAAAAACACTTACAACTAACATTATTAAAGGAGTGCGTACGGCAACCTTTAATTTAACACCTCCAGAATTAAGCGACCATGGTATTGTACCTGCATTAACTAAGCTCACGCAAGAGTTAGCCAAACTCATGGGCAAAGAAATTGTACTGTTTAACAAAACAGACTTTAATAAACGCTTAGATTCACTCTCCGAAATTAATATTTATCGCATTACCCAAGAAGCCATTAATAATGCCATAAAATATGCCGAATCTTCTCATATTATAGTGTCTTTATCGCATAGTAAATCTATATTAAGTATTGTTATTGATGATGATGGTAAGGGCTTCGACCCAGATAAAGTAAAACGGGTAAAAACTGGCGATGGTGGTATGGGGATGACCTTTATGAAAGAGCGTATTAAATATATTAATGGGAGACTATTCTTAACGTCTGAAAAAGACAAAGGGACTAGAGTGACCTTAAATATTCCTTTGGAAGAATCGGTCGAGGTGTATAGTTCCTAATGATAGGTTTAGTAGCATCACAATCTTTATAAGAGGCTAGTTCGAATGCTATTAAAACAAACACTAACCATTTTATTTTCTTTAGTCACTTCTATGCCTTAGTGTAAAGCATTGTTTATAAGGGGTATACTTAATTCTAGTTTTAATCAATTTGAAATAAGAGTGTTTAAAAATAATCAAAAAGTTGTAGGTACAACATATTTTTATATCTTTGCCGTATGAAATACCAATTCCATCAATGCTTAGGCGCACGATTTAGAAGAATATCTAGAATAATAGATACAGAATATCGTACTTGTATACAAGATTTTGGAATTACAGAAAACCAGATGAATATTCTATTTGTATTACAAACATCAGGTGAAATTAGCCAAGGTCAAATAGGTGATTTTCTTGTTTTAGAGCGATCTACTATAAGTAGAAATATTAACGTTTTAGAAAAACAAGCTTTAGTAATGAGAACAAGCGATTACCAACCAAAAGTAGAACTTACTAAAAAAGGGAAGACTTTGGTTAAGGAACTAGTTCCTGTATGGGAAAAAGTAATGGATAATTTAATTGAAATTATAGGTTTAGAAAATTTCGAAAATCTTAAAAAACTTGAGAAAAAACTAATATAAAAATTTTACTGTTAATGTTGTATATGCAACATTGGAGTGTTAGATAGATTTGGAAGTGTGAAAGTTGAACTAAAAAATTTAAATCAAAAGTTGTATATACAACATATTTAATATGAAATTAGATAAAAAAAAGTATGGAGCATGGGCGTTGATTACTGGAGCATCTTCAGGAATTGGTAAAGCATATGCAATTGAAATTGCAAAAGCAGGTCTTAATATAATTACGGTGGCAAGAAATGAAAAGAAATTAAATAGTCTCAAAAAAAGCTTGGTAACAGAATTTAAAATTGATGTAAAAACGGTGCGTGCTGATTTAACTTCAGAAAAAGACATTAATAGAGTTATTGAAATGACTAAAGATTTAGAAGTGGGCTTGTTAGTTAATAATGCAGGACGAGAAGATTCGAATCATTTCTTAAGAATCAATCCAGAAGAGCATCTTCAAACCCTAAACTTAAATGTAAAGGCACCACTTTTATTAACACACCATTTTGGTTCTAAAATGATGCATAGAAAAAAAGGTGGTATTATTAATATGTCTTCTATTGTGGCATTTCAAGGCGTCCCTTATATCGTAAATTATGCCGCTACAAAGTCTTATAATTTAATTTTTTCAGAAGGGATATCCGAGGAGTTTAAGAAACACAATATTGATGTATTAGCAGTAGCACCAGGATTTACATCTACAAACCTTGCTAGTGCTTACAATTTTACTGGGACACCATTTAACCCATTAAAACCAAAGGTTGTTGTTTTAGAGGCCCTTAAAGCTTTAGGGAAAAAGAAAGTAGTGGTTCCAGGAGGTATCAATAAGTTGCTTTTTTGGAGCGGAAAATTCCTGTTTCCGCGCAAGTTGAACACGAAATCATTTGGGATGGTATTTAGAAACGTACTTAGGGATACACTTTAAAATAATAAGAAATGAAAACCAAAAATAACAAGGCTTTTAAATTTTTCAATTGGGTAACAGCACATTATAAAGTAATACTGAGTTTAAGTATGTTGTTATTTATAGCTGTAGCTCTTTTTATTCCCAAAATGACAAAAGATACAAGGTACGATGCCTTTTTGCCAAAAGATGATGCTGTACTGGTCTATAGAAATCAGGTTAAAGAAATTTTTGGATTAAAAGATCCAATGGTCATCGCTGTTGTAAATGATGAAGAGGAAGGTGTCTTTACCAAAGAAACGCTTCAGCTAGTTTATGAGTTAAGCGATAAGCTAAAAGGCATACCTGGAGTAGACCCAGACCAAATAACAAGCTTGTCGACCGAAAATAATATTGTAGGTACAGATGATGGAATTATGGTAGAACCCTTTTTTGAATTGGAAGGGTTAAACGAGGTAAAAGCAAAGGAGGTTGCTCGTGCCATAGATAATTTTGAGTTATATCAAGGAAGTTTAGTATCTAAAGACCATTCTACCACACTAGTTGTTGCAGAAATGTTAGACAGTTATGATAGAAAACAGCATGAAGTCTATAATGCCATCACAGAATTATTAAAGAGTTACAACTCAAACAAAGAAGAATTATACTTAGCAGGAGAAGGTGCTGTAAGTGGTTATCTTATAAAATATATAGATGAGGATGCTATGAAAACAAACCCTTTTGCAGGTTTGGTCATTGCTATAATACTAATTTTTGCTTACAGAACCATAAGAGGAGTGGTCTTGCCTAACTTAATGGTGTTGGCGTCTGTTGGAATAGCTTTAGGAGCAATGGCGGCTTTTGGAGTAGACTTTTTTGTAATAACGAATGGTTTACCTGTAGTATTAATAGCTATTGCGGTTGCCGATGGAATTCACATATTGGGAGAATATTATGAGATGATTGCTCAACATCCAAATTATTCACAAAAGCAATTGGTAGTACATACTATGGAAAAAATGTGGCGACCAGTAACCATAACATCTATGACTACTATAGCTGGGTTTTTATCCATTGTGTTGTCCTCATATATGCCGCCAATGAAGTATTTTGGAGTGTTTGGAGCCCTAGGCGTATTCGTAGCATTTACCTATGCCTTATTTATGATTCCTTCTGCAATGATGCTTTTAAAACCCAAACGAAGCAGGGCATACAAGTCTATTACAGAAATGGATCAATTTGGTAAACTCATGGTAAAATTGGGCGTTGTTGTTATAAAACATCCAAAGAAAATTCTAGCGTTTTCTATTATAATCATTGGTTTTGGAATAAGTGGTGCACTACAGCTTTTAATAAATGAAGACCGGGTTAAAAATTTTCAAAGTGATGAGCCTATAGTTTTGGCAGATGCTATAATTAATGACAAAACAGATGGAACCTCTTACTTAGATATATTAATTGAGACTCCAGAAAATGAAGCCATTTTTAAGCTAGAAAATCTTAAAAAAATGGAAGCTCTTCAAGATTATGTAGAAACGTTGCCTCATGTTAAAGGAAGTGTTTCCATTGTAGATTTTATAAAAAAGATGAACCAATCACTAAACGAAAACAAAGAAGAATTTTATAAAATTCCTGATAATGAAAGTTTAGTGGCACAATACTTTTTACTGTATTCTACAAATGGTGACCCGACAGATTTTGATAACTATGTAGATTATGATTACCGTTTGGCAAATATTCGATTTAGGATGAATAGCGGTGAATATTTAGACGAAAAACCTGTAGTAGATACCGTTAACCAATATATTGCTCAAAATTTTAATAGTCCTACAATTAAAGCGACTACAAGTGGTAAGGTAACAGTAGATGCCTATTGGATTGATCGCTTAGGGTTTAACCATTTCTTAGGTGCAGGTATCGCTCTTTTAGTTGTGTTTATAGTCGCAGCGTTTAGTTTTCGTTCTCTTTCTGCTGGTATACTTACCATTATACCTGTAATGATATCGGTTTTATTTATTTATACGGTAATGGGGCTGTTAGATATATGGTTAGCAGTTGGTACTTCAATGTTTGCAGCCATTGCAATTGGTGTTGGAGTAGACTTTGCTGTACACACAGTAGACAGGTTAAAATATCTGTTAAGTGAAAAGGGATTGGCAATTAATGAGGCTTATACTGAATTTTACAAATCGGCAGGACGTGCGCTTCTGTTTAATTTATTGGCTTTGGCATTAGGGTTTAGTGTGCTAATGACAAGTTCTGTTCCGCCACTTAGTCAATTTGGATTTTTAGTGGCTGTAGCAGTGTTGGTAAGCTTTGTAGCAAGTATGACTTTATTACCTGCGATCATAGTATTAATCAAACCAAGTTTTTTAAGGCATGTGTCAAACCAATAAGCAATTAACTCTAACTAAAAATAAAATTTTCAAAATTCAAAATAATGAACAAAAGTGCAATTTTAGGAATGCTAACAACGCTATTGTTAGTACCGCTATATGTAAACAGTCAGAATCTCCCATCGGGAAAACGTATTGCAGATAACACCTTTAAGAAAGACGATGGTATTTCTGTTAGTAGAAAGTTAACGATGGTACTAAAAGATAAAAGAGGAAAAATAAGGGTTAGGGAAACTAGAGCGTTGAGAAAGTACTTTAATGAAGAAAAACGTTTAGCAATCTTTTATCTGGCACCAACTAGTGTAAAAGGCACCGCTTTTTTAACTTTTGATTACCCTGATGCGTCTAAGGATGATGACCAATGGTTGTATTTACCAGCTTTGAGAAAAACAAGAAGAATCTCTGCTGCAAATAGAGGCGATTATTTTTTAGGAACAGATTTAACGTACGAAGATATTAAACTAGAAACTAGAATTAGTAAAGAAGACTATGCCTATAAAACGATTGGTAAAGAAGCTATAGATGGTAATGAATGTTATTTAGTTGAAGGGACACCATTACACGCTAAAATTGCAAAAGAATTAGGTTACAGCAAAGTAAAATATTGGGTAGATGCAAAGCTATGGATGTTGCGTAAGGCAGACTCTTGGGATGTTGCTGGCAATCGTTTAAAAACTGTAACGATTCGTGATATTAAAAAAGTACAAGGCATTTGGACCTATCATCAAATTTTAGTGAACAATCATAAAACCAAACATCAAACGACGTTTAATTTTTCAGAAATTGATTATCAAAACGAATTAAGTGATGCTGTTTTTACACAAGAAACATTGGTAAACGGCTTATAACAGTACGTATCATATTTGTTTATATAAAATAAGCACAAATGACTTTACAAAAGATAATGAATGTTCTGTTTGTTTTTATTTTCTATGGAGTGAATGCTCAAGAAAACAAACGAACTTTCAAAGAATTATTTAAGCCTAGTTTAGTAATAGAAATGGATGCAGCATATAACTTTAAAGAAAAAAATGTTCAAAAAAATGAAATCATTCTAAAACCTGAATTCTCCTATAAAATAAATAAAGCCTCTCGTTTAGTTGTAAAGGGGCAAATTTATACAGAGCTTAATGATAATTTAGAAGCGGGGACACCTAAACAAGAGACTGTGTCTAATTTTAGCAAGCGTCTTTTTATAGGAGATAGAACAGATTTAGAGTTAAGAGAGCTTTATTTATATACCAAACTATTTAGAAAACTACGGTTAACCTTAGGAAAGCAGCAAATTGTTTGGGGAGAAACAGATGGGCTAAAATTACTAGATGTGCTAAATCCTCAAAATTTTAGAGCGTTTATTTTAGATGATTTTGAAGATAGTAGAATACCGCTATGGTCTGTTAAAACGGAGTTTGATATAAAAACTATAAGCGTACAATTGAGTTGGATTCCTGATAATACGTATCATATTACACAAGATTTAGAGGCTCCCTTTTTTACAAAGAGTTTATTTCAATTGCCACCAGAAGGGGTGTCAACTGTATTTAATCCAACCGTAAGACCAAAACGATTTATTTTAGACTCTGATATAGGAATTAGACTTTCAACTTTTACTAAAGGTTGGGATATTACACTTAGTTATTTCTACTACTATGATGACTTACCTGTTTTTTATAGCAACGTTTCTATTTCCAATACAGGAGAACCAACGGTGTTTATAAATCCAGAATTTAAGCGACAACAATTAGTAGGAACGACTTTTAACAAAGTTGTTGGTTCATCTACTTTAAGAGGAGAAATGGCCTATGTTTTTAATCAAAAATTTTCTTCGATACATCCAGATGCATTTCGAGGAATAGCTACTAGCGATGTGTATAAATCGGCTATTGGTCTTGATTATGTAAAAGGTGAAACTATAGCGAGCATGCAATTGTTTACAGATGTTATTGTAGATAAGATATTGCCCTTTAATAGAGATAAATTAGAAACCAATACCTCACTACTAGTTTCTAGAGAAATGATGAATGATAACCTAAAACTTGAAGCGTTGTGGGTACATAATTTAAATCATGGTGATGGCTTAGTGAGGCCTAAAATAAGTTATTGGCTAAAATCTAACACTCAGCTGTTTTTAAGCAGTGATGTATTTTATGGGACTAAAAGTAAATTGTTTGGCCAGTTTAAACACCAAAATCGATTGTCTATTGGTTTAAAATGGGGTCTGTAAATTAAGCCTAGTTTATAAGTGCCTTCATTTATCGTACAGAAAAGCCAGGCAGTATTTCATTAAATCGGGAGCCAGAAGTTAAGAGTTCTACCAAGTTTCGTTATTAGCTCCTTTTGTAGAAATTTAAAGTATTAAGTCCTAGCAGTTTTAAACATTATAGTATTTTAAATTGTAATACGAAAAGATTAATGTTTAGGTGTAAAGTTGCGTAAGCTAATTTCCATAGCCCACCAATACTTTTTTTTCGTTAAAAACGTCCAGTTGAGATAATCGAATAGGCCTAGGTACACCCATTCCCAGATAAAAGTATTTAAAAACATGGTTTTAGCTATTTTTTTCCGAATTGTTTTTAGTTCAATTTCTGAAATACCGTTTTTAGATAAAAGTTTTAGTGAAGCTAAGGTGTCTTCTGCTTCAAATTCAGTATCTAAATAACAGCGGTTAACATGTTCCCAAATATCAAAACGTTCTATAATTGGAATGTTATGCTGTTTGGCAAAGCTTAGAAGTTCTTCTTTTAGCTTTGGTTTTAAAAAAATAACTTCGTTGTTTTGATATACTAATGAAGGAGGAAAGGTGTTAGGATTGATTTCGGCGATGTCTTTACATCTAATTTCTTTAATAAGATGGACTTCACTTTGTTTAAAGAAATAACCTTTAGGAAAGTGAATGCGATCACTTTCAAAATTAACTTTTATTTGGTTATAATGGCGTTTCATGTTAGTCGTTACTCAAATATATAACGCTTGCTTTTGTATTGTAATATAATGAGTGTAAAATAGATAAAAATTTTAGCATTTTGCGGTAACATTATAAAGGGCACAAGGGCATTTATCTAAATCGATCTTACTAAAACATTCAATTTTATCAATTAGGGTTTAGATTTAATTTTATGTTCTAATATATAAATATAACAAGTACCTAAAACCGTTGGAGCGATCCAAGCAATTAAGTTTCCAATACCTATTCCTGTAACAATAAATGCTGTAATTGAAGCTATTAATGCTCCTATCATTTTGCCAAGATGAGCGGTAAGCCAGGCATTTTTAGATCTCTTAGCTTTCTTATAGAATTTAAAATCGTTCATTGATACGACCAATCCAAAGCACCCAAAGAATAGGTATAATATACTATTTTTTGCACCATTTAATACGCCAAAAACACCAACAGCTAGCATGACTACAGAAAGTATAAGCATAACGCTAGAGATAGCCGTATCCTTCCAATTGGCTTTTGATTTTATTTTGAATTCTAAAGCATTATTCCCAGTTATAACAAGGTATATGGTAAATAAACCAATAAAGCATAAAAATAAATTTTTGTGATTAGGTAGCCATGAAATGGGAATTGCAATAAGGGCATTACTTAGCATTCCTAAAGAGAATAATTGTCCCATTTTTTTGTGGATTGTACTTCCTTTTTTGGCTATTATACTTATAATGCCTGTAACCAATCCTATTATACCAAATAGTATATGTATGTAAATAAAAACTTGAATTGTTTGTTCCATTAATTTCTAATTATGTTCATGATTCTAAAGTAGGATGGATGCCTTGTATCTAAAAAAATAAATACTTGAAGTGTCGGTTTTCATTACCGAATGGCGCATTTGTTGGTTAGGGAAATGCTTTATCAAGTTGTATTAAAAGCATGAATTAGAAGTTCTATTTCGTCTGTAATCTATAGTGATACAATTATGAACTGTGTTTTTCAATTAAAGCTATTATGTAGACCTAGAGAAACCCTAAGACGGTTTGTATGCTTTAAGTTTAATGCATTCCATCTAACTCAACTCTAAGTTACTGATAATTGGCTACTTAGTATTCCG
>CAZLTR010000113.1:0-7283 GCA_964562415.1 uncultured Hyunsoonleella sp.
TTCAAAAAGTGCCTCATCTGGTTAAATTTCAACTCATTTTCGGTTAAAAACAAACGTCAAGATGAGTTCTCTACTAAAATAATTATAACTAGGATTAAGATACGAAATAACGATTTACCCAATTGGTGATGATAGAAGCCCATTCTAGGGTCATTCTTCTTGTAATTATCAAGGTTCATTAATTGACACTTTTTTCCAAAGCATCAATATTTACTTCATCACCAAATATTCTGTATACGAAATATCAAAAAAGTTTTTTTATTCTACTCTAATAGTTTGCGCTAATCTATTGGTGAGAATAAAGTTATTTTTAATAAAATTAAAATCATCTCCATCACCTGCATAAATCCCATATCTTCCTCTTACTTCAACATTAGGTATCGATATTACATTATTGGTTACTATATTTTGTATATTATACCTTTCTCCTTCTGTTTTTTTGATGTGTATTCCATCATATAACCCAATTTGTTCATTATTTGAGTTTCCATCAAAACGAGTAAAAACTCCATTTGGCTGCACTGAAACTTTCCAAAACCTATTAAAGTCAGTTATAAAATTAGATTGAATTGAAGAGTGTTTAGAATGTTCTATATAAATACCATGAAAACGTTTATTAGATATTTGATTATCATGAATAGTTGTATAATGAGCGTAATCCACATGAATACCATGTCCTGTATGAAGTGATTTTGCGTTTGGCTCAAGAGGATATCTTTGTAAAGGGTTTTTAGTAAATGCCCCGTCAATTAAATTATTACTAATAACCCCCTTATAACCTCCAAAAGCTTTGATAGCTGTATCTGCCGAAGAATATATTGAATTATTAGTAATTTTTGTTCTGTCAATATTGCCCTCAAAAAAAGTTTTACAGTCGTCAGAATAATTATTAGTGATGTTATTATAATATCCAATTGTTCTAAAACTGCCAGATACCAAATTATTAGCATAATTATTTCTTATTTTTATACAAGTAGCGCCTTTTATCGATGGATAAAGATCGTCTTTATAGGAAGCTCCTATAGAATGAAATCTGTTTCTGTCAATTATAAATCCTCTTGTTTCTTTATTTCCATCTAAAATTTCATCATTTTCTCCCTGTACATTTGTAATAGATATTCCTGTGTGACAAGCTCCAAAAAAATTATCTATAATTTTTAGATTAATTCCTTCGGCATAGACACAAGTTTTAAAATCAATAAATCTACAATTACTTATTTCTCCATCAATATTTTTGTCTATATCTCCGTTATCGTTAGGAAGTCTCACAAAATTCAAGGCTTTACCTTTAGAGCAAACACCCTTTGGAAACTCTGAGTCACTATAATCTAAATCCATACAATCAGGCAAAGCATATTTGTTGTTTTTAATAACTCTATATCCAACAAAATTAAGATCAAAAAAGCTTACTCCTACCTCTTGAATATTAAAAATCGAGGATACATCTGGAGCGCCTACAATCATATCATTAGCATTTGTACCCCCAGCAGAATACTTCCCTTTCCCTGTTACTTTAATAAACCGTGTTTTAATATCAATAGGCTTATAAATAAGATATTCAGATCCTTCAAATACTATTTCGCCTCCAGGAACTAATGCATTTACCGCCTTTTGAATGGTTTTGTATTCATTTTTTTTAATAGTTTCATTACTAGCTACAGCATGATTTCTGTCTGTTTGGTGAAAAAATGGACCAAACCATTCGGGGTAAACTTCTTGATTAAGAATTCTTATTTCATGACCTTGTTGACCAGTTTCAAAAATTTGAGTTGCTGTAGATTTTATTTTCCCTTTAATATTTAACTTAATATCTTCTGCAACTATTAGTTTATTTCCTGTATAAAAATTAAGTGTAATATTAGATGGAATTTCTAAATCATCGTTTATTAATACATCCCCCTTTATACTTATAATTCCATATCCGTTAGTATCAGGAATGTTAGGATCTTCTATATCTGATATGGCTTGATCAATATCTTCTTGAGTATGACCTTCTATAAAAATAAACTCCGTTTGGGATGAGCAAAAAAAAGGAATCATTAATAATAAAAATAAGTATTTTTTCATATGTGTTACAATTTAGTCATCTTGACGTTTCTAATTTATAAAATTTTATTCCAAATTAACAGAAAAATAGCATACAAAAGCTAGATAATTTATCAAATTAAGTTCACCCTCTTTGAAATTCACCCCAACCACCCCTCACGATCCAAACTACGATACTGTATGGCCTCACTAATATGTGTGCCATTAACATGAAGGGCACCTTCCAAATCGGCAATAGTTCTTGAGACTTTTAGAATCCTATCATAGGCACGAGCCGATAAATTTAAACGTTCCATAGCTGTCTTTAATAATATTTTGGAAGCTTCATCTAAAATACAAAATTTACGAATCTGCTTAGTATTCATTTGGGCATTGTAATGTACCACATCAGAATTAGCAAAACGTTGGGTTTGTAGTTCTCGTGCTTTGGTTACACGTTTTCTAATAGCTACCGAAGACTCCCCTTTTCTATCGTCTGAGAGTTTATCAAAGGGCACAGGGGTTACTTCTATGTGGATATCTATGCGATCTAACAACGGCCCAGAAATTTTCCCTAAATAGCGTTGCATTTCGGCTGGGCTGGAAGTTACGGGCGCATTAGGATCGTTAAAATAACCGCCAGGACTAGGGTTCATACTGGCTACCAACATAAATGATGAGGGATAGGTGACTGTGAATTTTGCTCTCGAAATGGTCACTTCTCGATCTTCTAATGGTTGACGCATCACTTCTAAAACCTCACGTTTAAACTCGGGCAATTCGTCTAAAAATAAAACTCCGTTATGCGATAAGGATATTTCGCCTGGTTGCGGATAACTGCCGCCACCAACAAGGGCGACGTTAGATATGGTATGATGAGGACTCCGGAAAGGACGCTGTGCCATTAACCCCGTATCCTTAACCCGCCCTACCACAGAGTGTATTTTTGTAGTTTCTAAAGCTTCATGAAGCGTCATAGGCGGTAAAATACTAGGCAATCGCTTGGCTAACATGGTTTTTCCCGCACCTGGTGGCCCTATTAAAATGATATTATGTCCTCCTGCTGCTGCAATTTCCATACAGCGTTTTATGCCTTCTTGCCCTTTTACATCGGCAAAATCGAACTCGGGGTAGTTTAAGTTTTTTTCAAACTCTTTTCGCGTATCTATTATGGTTTGCTCTAAAGCGTCTCCTTTATCGAAATAGTTTATAACTTGCTTTATATTGTCTACACCATAAACGTCTAAATCGTTTACAATGGCTGCTTCCTTTGCATTTTGAGCGGGTAGTATAAAACCTTTAAACCCTTCTGCTCTTGCTTTAACAGCTATGGGTAGCGCACCTTTTATGGGTTGCAAACTCCCATCTAAAGAGAGTTCTCCCATGATAAGGTATTGCTCTAAATGTTCGGCTTGTATTTGTTTGGATGCCGCTAGAATGCCTATGGCTAAACTCAAATCGTAGGCACTGCCTTCTTTTCGCAAATCGGCTGGCGCCATATTAATGGTTATCTTTTTTCCTGGGATTTTATAACCGTTATTTTGTAGTGCGGCAGCAATGCGGTAATTGCTTTCTTTTATGGCGTTATCTGGTAAACCTACCAAATGATACCCAATACCTTTATCTACATTTACCTCTACTGTTATTGTGGTGGCTTCTACACCGAAGACGGCACTCCCGAAAACTTTTTTAAGCATATGTATTAATTTACAAGCTACAATGTAGGAAAAATGCAAGCAACAAAAAACCTTTCAAGAATTAATAGCTCGAAAGCTTATGTTTTAGAACTATAAATTATATATCTAAGCAGATATAACCCTTTTTAGTACTCATTTCTACCTTAATTTTTACAATTAAACGCAATTATTTCTAAACTTTGGTATAAATTATAACACATACTTCTATAAGATTTTAGGTGTGCATTTTGTTTATGCCTGTTCCTCCAAATGTACGTTCTACTTTAAATCTTGTTTTTCTAATAGGTTTATTGAATTTCTTTTCCCAATGGGTTTGAGTTTGAAGTCTTCAGATTATTAATAAAATGCTGACTCCTAAAAAATTTAAGGACCTCTTTAATGCTTGCTAATTAGTTTAGTTTCTGCTCTGTAGTCAAAGTAGTATTATAGTTCACATTTTATCTATTAAAACACTGATCTGATTAGACCTATTAGAATGTTCAATTGATTTATTAGAATTATCGCCAACAGAATTCATTGTCAGACTTCCATTCAAAATAATATTTATAATATTTTGGACGTCACCATGTATTTCACCTCTTAACTCATTATATATGTTGGAGTATATTTAGTCATAACTTCATTTACTGAATTTTCCATCCCTTCCTTGAAGTCTTCTTATCTAACCAAAATTTAATTCTGTAAAATACAATCTAAATTAAAATGGTAATTTATCTTTGTGGCCTAGATTTGATGAGCCATGCGTATAGATATTATCACAGTATTACCAGAATTACTCAAAAGCCCTTTTGAAGCATCTATTTTAAAACGGGCTATCGATGCTAATTTGGTAGAAATTCATTTCCATAACCTTAGAGATTATACAACAGACAACTATAAATCTATTGACGATACGCAATTTGGTGGGGGTGCTGGCATGGTAATGATGGTAGAACCTATAGATAAGTGCATTTCTGCGTTAAAAGCAGAACGCGATTATGATGAAGTGATATACATGACTCCAGACGGTACGACCTTAAACCAAGGTATCGCCAACCACATCTCATTAAAAGAAAATATCATTGTACTTTGCGGTCATTACAAAGGCGTAGACCAACGGGTACGAGACCATTTAATTACCAAAGAAATCTCTATTGGTGATTTTGTGCTCTCTGGTGGCGAACTTGCAGCTGCTGTGTTATGCGACGCTGTAATACGGTTAATCCCTGGGGTTTTAGGGAATGAAACATCGGCATTAACCGACTCGTTTCAAGATAATTTACTCGCCCCGCCTATATACACTAAACCAAGAGAGTATAAAGGCTGGAAAGTACCAGAGCTTTTATTTAGTGGTAATCTCCCTAAAATTGAAACTTGGCGAGAAGAACAGGCCTATTTAAGGACTAAGGAGAGACGTCCAGATTTATTACAAGATGAAGACTAATTAAAGTCCTCATCTCATATATGCCCTAAATCTAATAATTACTTTTTAAGTATTTTTTTAGTAACCGTATTACCCTCGGCATTTTCCAATGTCATAAAGTACACCCCATTGTCTAAATTAGAGATGTCTAACTGCTGAATCGCTTTACTTTTTTTAGATTTTATATAACCCCCTCTTACATCAAAAATAGTAATAGATGTAATTGGTATTGCAGAAGACTCTATATACACCATACCATTTGAAGGATTAGGCTGCAAAACAACTTCTCCATTTGAAACAACATCTTGAGACGTTAGTGTAGGCTCTTGAATATCTATAGAAAAAGCGAGAAAATAGGTATGAAATACATCGCCTCTTGTACTAAGTGTAATAGTAGCACTAGTGTCTTCGTTTGCGACGATGACATTACCTGGATTAGGTATGGCTAACATTCCTGTATCAAACCCCAAAGTATTAGTGCTATTAGGAGTTCTGTTATTAGATGAGGCACCATTAGATTGAGATACTACACTACTAAAAAAGTTTGTAGCAGGCCGATCTACACCTGATAATTTAGCCCCATTTAAAATCAATTCATCTCCAGTAATACTGGCATCACCCTCTAAAGTCGCAAATGTTAAATTCCCGCTTACTGGTCCCGTCTTAGGCGTTCTAAACCCACTTACAGGGACATCTAAACTCGGATTTCCTCCTGCTATACTAATTGAAGTAAAACCATCAAAACTAGTAATCGCCTTATAAGGTAATGTAGCATCCTCATACACCACAACTAAGGCCCAACCTGCTGCCTGTCCTGTACCGTTTCCAACATCCGAAGACCGCCCTAAGGCACTAGAAACATTAGCTACTGTATAGGTTCCTATATTGGTATCTAAATTTTGTAGTATACTGGTAACATCGGCGTAACACACATAAGGAAAACTATCTCCCCCATCAACAGAACCCCCATTATTGCCTATAATAGGATTGCTACTATTAGCATCAAAAATAAGCGTTCCTACAACATCTTCATAAGCACCGCTAGGCCCTTTTAGCTTTGCTTCTGTTCGTGTTTCTTCCCCAGGGTTCACAGCACTCCAATATAAACCTGCATAAGCTATATTTAAAGTGGAAGCTTCAAACAATTCTACATCTGCACTAGAAGAACTAAATGTTAAATCATCTCCATCTATATCGATATACTGCATATCAACCTCATTATTAAGAACAGATTGATCGTTAAGCGCGTCATTATTAACTCCTAAAATGGCATTGCCTACCACAATAATATCACCTTTAAGGTCTTGATCGAATCTGGGTGAAAAATTCACGAAATTCTGAGAAAACACGATAACATGTGTTAGCAGCATTAAAACAATTGCAAATGTTGTTTTTTTCATAATGAAATTAGTTTATTTAGATTGTAAGATACTTCCTGTATTAAAATAGTAGTATAAATCTATCAATAAATGTTACTACTTCTCATTATAATTTTATAAAAAATTTAAAATCATTACCAGTTATCGATTAATCCAAGCTTTTCGCAATGCGATTTGTGCTGCCGTGGCATCTTCTTTTTCTACCAAGCCTTCTCCTTTAGTGTAAGGCTGTGTTGTCGTTGTTTTTATAACGATATCTTGTCCATCTCTATCTAAAACCACCTCTATAGCTTTACCTGGTGTCCATTGAAACACGTTTTGCAACAACTGGTTGGCATTTAGTAAGGTTAACGCTTCTCCATTTATAGTTTTAATCACGTCTTTAGGTTGTGCGCCTTCGGCTTTCCAAAAACTATTCTCCAAAACGGCATTGGTAAAGAAAATGGTCCCTTGTTCTGGATTAGCACTTACAATAGGTGCTCCATTCATCATAATAAAATTCGTCTTAATTTTAGACGTGCCAACCGTAAGCCCCACTTTTTCAAAAAACACGTTGTAATCTATTGGTAAATCCCCAGCCACATGCGTGTTTAAAAACGCGCCAACAGCAGGATAGGTCATTGCAGTGATTTCTGCAATTAATTTGTCATCCTCGAAAGGCTTGTCTTTACCATACTTTTTAGAAAGTGCTTTCATTAAACTTAAAATTCCGCGTTCTCCACCACTCTCTTCACGTAAAATAATATCGATACACATGCCTATAAGGGCACCTTTCAAATA
>CAZLTR010000113.1:7293-11372 GCA_964562415.1 uncultured Hyunsoonleella sp.
TTGTAAGCCTCTTTCAATACATTCTCACTCATTATAGTAAAACTCATGGCATCGTTATACCGTTTAGAGCTTTGAATTTTTTGCATGATTTTAGTGTAAAACTCCTCTTTTTCTACCAAACCTTGGTACACTTGAAACAAGGTTGCAAAATATTCTGTAACGCCTTCATACATCCATAAATGCTTAGAAAATGTAGGCGTATTGTAATCGAAATAATGCACATCTTCAGAATGTACACTTAGTGGTGTTACAATATGAAAAAATTCATGAGACACCACATCTATCATACTACTTGCTAGGGCCTCTGCATCACTAGATTCTGGTAGTACAACTACAGTAGAAGTATGGTGTTCTAAAGCGCCAAATCCTTTAGGAGAGGTGGGCTTACCTTCAGATAAATACAAATAAATATCGTAGCGCGGGGTGGTATTGATCTCACCTAAAAAGGCTTTTTGCGCTTGCATCATCTTAAAAATAGTATTTTTTAAAGAAGCTGCTGTATGCACTTTGTTAGGTGAGTACACACTCAAAACAATCTTTATATCACCTACTTCAAATTCCTCTACATCTAAATTACCATACATCATAGGATTATCAGTAATGTCAAAATAGCGAGGCGCAATATAACTTGTCGTTACATATTCGCCAGAAGTACTGGTTTTAGAAGTTCCTTTTTGTAATGCAGAAGTTCGTGTAAACTCTTTTGGTGCTGTAACGTCTAGTTTGTAAGCATTGTTTTTTAAAGTATCAAAATACCCTATAAAACCATGTAAATTCAAAACATAGTTTTCGGCTTCTATATTGGTGCCTGAAGGTGAAAAAGGTTGCTCACCGCCTATCCCTCCAGTAACTTCTATATCATAAGTATCATTGACCTCATATGTTATTTTATCCAACTTCTTAGCATTCTCTATAGTCCAAGTATTGGCATCGGGATGTGAGACTTCTAAAAGATTACCTGCAGCATCTAGAGCTTTAAAATTCTCTACATATTTACCAAAATCGCTTACCGCATAAGTGCCTTGTACAACCCTTGGCAATCTGTAGGTTACTGTATTTGTAGTAAAACGCCCTGGATCTATGGTTACTGGTACTTTATCTGCTGTTACTTTAGACAAATCAATGTGAGAAGAGATAGGTAAACTTACTGCAAGATCGTTCGCCTTATTTTTTCCTGCACTACAGCCTAAAAGTGTCACACTTAGCGCTAATACTGAAAAAAGTTTAATCGTCATTTTTAAGAATTTAATTTATAAACCCTCAAAAATAAGATTATGTTTCACCAACTGTTCACAAGGTTTTGTTAAAAGATGCTATATTCGCTTATGCAAAAACCACTCGTAAGTATACTCACCCCCTTTAAAAACACTGCTGTTTTTTTAGAGGAATGTCTTAGTTCTATACAAACACAAACTTACACAAATTGGGAACTTTTAATTGTAGACGATCATTCTACAGACCACAGTTATGCTGTAGTAGAAAGCTTTGCTACTGCCGATTCTAGGATACAATTATTAAAAAATAACGGTAGCGGAATTATAGACGCTTTGCAATGGGCTTATAAACATAGTAAAGGCGAGCTCGTTACCCGTATGGATAGTGATGATATTATGACGCCCAACAAATTAGAGGTATTGGTAAAACAACTACAGCGTTTTGGCAAAAAGCATGTTGCTGTTGGTGGGGTGGCTTATTTTAATGCTAATGGTGTGGGCCCTGGTTATAAAAGTTATGAACTTTGGCTAAATGCCCTAACTAAAACAGGCAGCAATTACAATGAAATTTATAAAGAATGTGTTATTCCTTCGCCCTGTTGGATGCTGCACCGCGAAGATTTAGACGCCTGTGGCGCTTTTCAGCCCAGAGTATATCCAGAAGATTACGACCTTACCTTTCGTTTTTACAAATATGGTTATACTTGTATTCCTTGCGATAGCATCATTCATAAATGGCGCGACTACAGTACACGCACGTCGAGAACTCATGTGCATTATGCACAAAATCATTTTACAACATTAAAAGTGCAGCATTTTTTAGACATCGACTACAACCCTAATAAAACGCTTGTAATATGGGGTGCTGGTACTAAAGGTAAGTTGATGGCTCGCCTCTTTTTAGAACAACATGTGCCTTTTAAATGGATTTGTGACAACCCCAACAAAATAGGAAAGTCCATCTATGGCCAGCTCATGTTAAATTTCGAAGCCTTAGCAGAAATTAAAAACCCGCAAAGCCTCATCACAGTTGCTAACAAAATTGCACAACAAGAGATTAGAGCCTATTTAAATCAATTGCAACTTCAACCTTTTAAAGATTATATTTTCTTCTGTTAGAGTTTCACATAAATGAAAAAATACGTAGGTTTGATAAATCTCTGACAACAGATGCAATTCAAATACCCCCAGCTCCTTTACGCTTTAGCGTTACTTATTATTCCCATTATTGTACACTTGTTTCAATTAAGAACGTTTAAAAAAGTGCCCTTTACCAATGTGGCCTTTTTAAAAAATGTTGTCATACAAACCCGTAAAAGTGCTCAATTAAAAAAATGGCTCACACTTTTAACACGTTTACTATTATTAGCTGCTATTATTTTGGCCTTTGCACAGCCTTACAGCTCTAAAAAAAACACATTAAACCAAAGAGTTGAAAATGTCATTTATATTGATAATTCCTTTAGTATGGAGGCCAAAGGAAAAAATGGAGGCCTCTTAAAACGTGCGATTCAAGATGTAATACGTACGGTGCCTGAAACAGCACCTGTATCTGTAATTACCAATTCTAACATTTATAAAAACACCACGATTGCTGCTATAAAAAAAGACCTTTTAACGTTAGAGTACAGCGCTAACCAATTGCCTTTTAAAACTGTAGCTTTAAAAAGTAAAACCTTATTTAGCAAAGCCAATAACACTGTAAAAAATTTAATATACATCTCCGATTTTCAACAACATGATACAGATGTCATATCCCAAAAAGACAGTAGTTATCAACTTTATGCCATAAAGTTAGCACCTGTTAATACCTTAAATACGACTATAGATTCGGTATATATTTCAAAAGTACACCCTACAAAATTAGAACTAACTGCAACCCTATCTCACAGCGGAACAGCTTTAGATAATCTTCCTGTATCGCTCTTAAATAATGATAAATTAATCGCAAAAACAGCTACTGCTGTTAGTAGCACGGCCGAAGTTGTATTCGATTTGCCTGTAAACACTGTAATAAACGGACAAATACAAATTAACGATACACATTTACAATTTGATAACACCCTATATTTTAACATCAATGCAGCCCAAAAAATTAATGTTTTAGCCATTGGTGCTCAAGATAATGCGTTTTTAAAACGTATTTATACTGAAGATGAGTTTAATTTTAGCGCAACCACATTAAACGCCCTAAATTACAATAACATTAATAATCAAGATGTTATTGTTTTAAACGAGCTTCCTACCCTCCCCCAAGCGCTAACCACTGTTCTTACGGCTTATATAGCCCGTGGTGGCACCCTACTTATTATACCAGCCAATGCCATTACCTTATCGAATTATAATCATTTATTATCTCAATATAATCTTGGTTTTAGTGCATTCACTAAAACCCCAAAACAAGTTACTACAATTAATTACAGTCACCCTTTGTACAATAAAGATGTATTTGAAAAACGCATTAATAATTTCCAATATCCTAAGGTAAATAGCTTTTACCAATTGCAAAACAACCCAACGGCTTTGTTAGCTTTTGAAGATGGCAGTCCTTTCCTTACTGCAAATGCCAATGTATTTTTAATGACCGCAGGATTAACGGAAGACAACTCTAATTTCAAAAATTCGCCCTTAATTGTACCCACCTTATACAATATTGCTAAAAATAGTTTTAAAATTCCTAAACTCTATTATACCATTGGGATGCCCAATACCTATGAAGTAGATGCCAATTTACAGCAAGATGGTGTACTTAGCTTAGACAACGGTTCCAACAGATTAATTCCCAGACAACAACGCTTAAATCAAAAAATAAGCATTACAACACACGAGACACCAAAGCATTCTGGCATCTATCGTATTATGGAC
>CAZLTR010000114.1:0-11253 GCA_964562415.1 uncultured Hyunsoonleella sp.
ATTCGGGTTAAATTTCAACTCATTTTCGGTTAAAAACAAAACGTCAAGATGAGTTCTTTATTAAGAAGACAATAAACTAAGGCATAGCTGCAGCTAGGGTTTTTATGTATTGAGACGCTAGAAGGGACAAAAGCACATACTCATTACAGAAATTAGCTTTATGACGGCCTTCTCATGCATAAAAAACGGGTTGAAGCCAAACAAAAGGTTTGCTTTAGTTTGTACTGCATTTAGATTTTAGGCTTTAAAATGTTTAAAGGGCGTCTTTTTTTTTAAAGAGTTGTATTTTAAGAGCTAACCCGTACACTAGAAGGCACCAGTTTGGTGTAGTCGCCATGGTTGCGAATCACATCGCGCACAATAGACGAGGCGATATAAGAGGTGTCTGCCGAGGTTAATAAGAAAATAGTTTCTATAGGGGCAAGGTCTCTATTGGTATGGGCTATGGCTTTTTCAAACTCAAAATCGGCTGGGTTGCGCAGGCCTCTTAAAATAAATTCTACATTGTTTTTTTTGCAAAAGTCGACAGTCAAACCTTTGTAAGTTACCACTTTAACCTTAGGCTCGTCTTTAAAAGCGTTTTTTATAAACTGTTGGCGTTCGTCTAGAGAAAACATGTATTTTTTGGAGGCGTTAACACCAATGGCTACTATAATTTCATCAAAAAGCGTGATGCCGCGTTTTATAATATCGTAGTGTCCTAATGTAAGCGGATCGAAAGACCCTGGGAAAATAGCTCGTTTCATTGTTGGTGCTTTGCCCTTCTTAAAATGAAGTTATGTGTGGTAAAGATACAATACTGTTTAGGATTTTTTAAGAGACCGTATAAAAAAAATCACACTTTAATTTAGTCTCGGTCTATCGCATAAATGGTTTTCTCCATGTAGAGGTGTTCTAGCTCTTGTTGAGAAAATGCATCGGTCACATCGCTGTAATTTTCGGGTTTGTCAATTTGGTCAATGCCTGTGCGTTTATCTATTTCATAATTGTTAAATACCACAAATACGCTGTCGCCTTTTACATCTATCACTTTCATAGATGAGTAATGGCCTTTGTTTTCTGTGGTTAAAGAATACAAATCGCCTACAGCAGGAGCTTTAATAAAGTCGGCTTCTAAATCTTTATGCTTGGCATTAGTATAGCTAAAGTAGGCTATAGCGATAAGTATAATGGCAAGACCACTAAAGTGCAAGAGGGGAATGCCAGTGTGTTTTTCGGTTTCAAATTTAGCTTTAAGCCGTTGGGGCAGTTCTTTTAACTTAAATGTTTTTTTACAGCTGTGGCACTCTAATATGTTGCTTTTACCTAGTGGAAAAACAGGGATCCAATAGAGGTAGGCATAGCGTCCAAATACACTGTAATTCATATGAGTGTGCTCGTTACAGTTGGGGCATTCTACATTTTTTAATTGTCCGTCTTTTAATCTTGAGGCACTGGTACCGTAAAAAATCATAATACTAGGGTTTATATTAAAACACTAAATATAATTAAATTTATACAATTGGTTTTTAATGTTTTAAAGCTTCTTCAATAGCATTGTCGAATAACTCGGTTAAGGTAATTCCTGCCGCTGCTGCCTGTTGTGGTAAGATGCTTTCTGTAGTAAGTCCAGGTACGGTATTAATTTCTAACAAGTGGGGGGTGCCATCTTTAAAAATAAACTCGCTACGAGAAAAGCCTTTGAGTTTTAAAATAGTGTATACGTTTTTAGCGAGCTGGCTTACACTTTTGGCTTGGGCGTCGCTAAGTCGGGCTGGGGTGATTTCTTGAGATTTCCCTAAGTACTTCGCCTCATAATCAAAGAAATCATTTTCAGAAACAATTTCTGTTATTGGCAGTACTTTTACAGCGCCTTTATAGGTGATCACACCTACAGAAACTTCTGTGCCTTCTAAAAAGGATTCTATAATAATTTCGTTATCTTCTTTAAAGGCAACCGCAATGGCTGCTTCTAAATTAGATTGGTCATGTACTTTAGACACTCCAAAACTACTACCTGCTTTATTGGCTTTTACAAAACAAGGCAGCCCTACTTTATTAATAATAGCTGTAGTATCTATGGCATCGCCTAAATTAAGGTAGTAAGACGTGGCCGTTTTAATACCATAGGGTTTTAAAATGCTTAAACAATCTCTTTTGTTAAAGGTGATAGCGGCTTGGTACATGGGGCAACTGGTGTGCGGGAGGCCTAATAACTCTAAATATCCCGGTAAATACCCATCTTCACCAGGCGCACCATGAATGGCATTAAATACACAATCGAAGGTTATTTTGGCGTTGTTAATAGTAACAGAAAAGTCGTGTTTATCTACAGGAATCTCGGTATCATCTGGAGCTACATATACCCATTTGTCTTTAAAAATATGTATGCGGTAAGCCTCATACTTTGTGGGGTCTAAGGTGTTGTAAACCACATTGCCACTGGTTAAGGAAATGTTGTATTCGCTGGAGTAGCCTCCCATGATAATGGCTATATTTTTTTTCATATGTATGCGTTAAAAGCGTGGATGGCTTTCGTTATATTCGTAGCCAGATGCATTAAAAATTAGTTTGAAGCTAAAATATCATATAAATTGTAAAAGAAAAAACAGAACTGTTTTTATATCTTTGCCAAATAGAAAAACCTGTAAATGAGTATTATCAAGTTTATTGTAAGTAAGACCTTTTTTAAGCAATTAGGTCTAGCCGTAGTGGCTTTGGTTGTGTTTTGTTTTTTGATGTTGCAGTGGTTAAAATCCACGACGAATCATGGCGAATTTGAGACGGTTCCCGACTTAAAAGGCAAATCTCAAAGTGTAGCCAAAATGGAACTTGAAGCTAATAATTTGGTCATGCAAATACAGGACTCTGCCAATTACAACCCTAATTACCCTAAGTTTTCTGTTATAGAGCAAGAACCCGCCAAGGGCTCTAAAGTAAAGCAAAACAGGAAAATTTATTTAACCTTAAACCCTTCGGGCTACCGAAAGGTGGAAGTGCCAAATTTAAGAGAACGCACCTTTAGACAAGCAGAACCTAATTTGGTAGCACTAGGTTTTAAAATAGGGAAGATAACTTATGTAGACAATTTAGGTAAGGATATTGTATTAGAGCTTAAATATAAAGGGCAGATTATAAAACCAGGCCAGAAATTGCCAAAAACATCTAAAATAGATTTGGTACTGGGTAACGGAAAACGCCCTTAGCATTAGAATCTAAAAATCTAATGCCTAACTATGGAAACACAAGGACCACAATTGCCAGAAGATGATGCCCTTTACGAGCATCATACCTTTACAGTAGATAAAGGACAAGCCCCATTACGTGTAGATAAATATTTACTAAATTATATAGAGAACATTACGCGAAGTAAGTTGCAAAATGCCGCAAAGCATGATGGTATTTTGGTAAATGATACGCCGGTTAAGTCTAATTATAAAGTAAGGCCTAATGACCGCATTAGGGTGCTGTTTCCGCATCCTACCTATGAGGCCCTATTAGTGGGTGAAGACATGCCTTTAGATATTGTTTATGAAGACGATGTGTTGTTGGTTGTTAATAAACCAGCAGGACTTGTAGTGCATCCTGGACATGGCAATTATTCGGGGACTTTAATTAATGGTTTGATACATAAGTTTGATAATTTACCTAATAACTCTAGCGAGCGCCCTGGTTTAGTACATCGTATCGATAAGGATACTAGTGGTCTTTTGGTAGTTGCTAAAACAGAGGAAGCCATGCGCCATTTGTCGTTACAATTTGCAGAAAAGACCAGTGAAAGAGAGTATGTCGCTTTAGTTTGGGGAGATGTAGAGGCCGATGAAGGTACTGTAGAAGGGGCTATAGGTCGACATCCTAAAAACCGGCTTCAAAATACAGTGTATTTAGGTGACGAGGCACATAAAGGGAGACCCGCAATCACACATTATAAGGTTTTAGAGCGCTTAGGATATGTTACCGTAGTGTCTTGTAAATTAGAAACAGGGCGTACGCATCAAATTCGTGTGCACATGAAGCATATTGGCCATACCTTATTTAACGATGAACGTTATGGAGGGCATGCCATTTTAAAAGGCACGACCTTTACCAAATACAAACAATTTGTAGATAATTGCTTTAAAATATTACCAAGACAGGCCTTACATGCGAGAACTTTAGGGTTCGAACATCCTGTTTCTGGCGAATTCTTACGATTTGAAACTCCTGTTCCAGAAGAAATGGTACAGTGTATTGAAAAATGGCGCAATTATGCCAAGCATCAAGATATACACTAGAAGGGTTTTTATGCGAATACAACGAGCTAATGCTGCGCTTTAAGACACACTAGGGGACCAATCATTTATGAGTTGTAATATTTTAGTGAAATCAAGTGGTTTCTTTAACACATGGTTGGCACCTAATGAGGTCGCGATCTCTTCTGTAGAGATTTTAAGCGTATTTTTTTCTCTGTAATACCCTGTTACTGTAATAATTAGAGAGGTTTTGTTGTATGAGGCATCTCGTTTCCTAATTTTTCCAATAGCTCTTATACCGCCATTAGGTAGAAATTGTTGGTCCTGCACATGAAATAGATCTATAATGAAACAGTCATAATTATTATGCATTAAGAAGTTGGCATCATCGGCATTACTTACAATATCCGAAGGGTAGCCTTTGACCTTTAGTGCATTTTGCCATTCTAGAGCGAGTTGAAAATCATCTTCTATGATAAGTATGTTGGAGATATTAGGATTCATGCGACGTATTTAAAATATGATGCGTAACAATGTTAATAACTTGTTCTGTACTCGTGGGTTTTAATAATATAGGGGCTTCAGGAAAATTACTGCCCTCTATAAAAGAGTTGCCATATCCCGTAATATAGTAAAATGGAATTTGATGTAATTTACAGTATTTAGCTATATGTAAAGAGGTTTCTTTTTTTAAATTAACATCTAATAGTGCTAGATGATAGGTGTTTGTATTAAGTGCCTGAAAGGCTTCCTTTTGATTGGAAAACATATCTATATTTTTAACAGCAAGCTTGGCTATGGCGTGTTGAAGGTCTTGGGCTGTAATAAAATCGTCTTCTAAAATTAAAACATTGAGATGCGTTGCTTTTTTTTTGGATTTTATACTGGGCATCTCTTTAACTTGGTCAAGTACAAACTTGTGGTTTTTTTTGTTGTCTATAAGGTTTCTGGGAATAATGAGTTTTACCAAAAGCCCTTCTTTAAGAAAATGCATTTTAGAGGCACCATCAAATTCATATTTTATAGCATTTTCTATAATATTGGTGCCAAAACCTATTTTTTTTGGAGGGCTAACTGCTGGCCCATCTGTTTCTTTCCATTCTATATTTAACCCCTCTTTTTCATGATACCATTTTATGGCGATACGGCCTTTTGGTGTAGAAAAAGCGCCATATTTAATAGCATTTGTAGTTAATTCGTGGGTAATTAAAACGATTAAAGAGGTGATCTCAGAGCTAATTTTAGTATCAGGCCCCTCTAAGCTAAGCTGTTCTGGGCGATCATATAGTGATAAAATAATGGTTTTAAAGATGGATGTAATGTCAATTGCGTTGTAAAAACTTGCGGTTAGTAAATCATTGGCCTTAGCTAAGGTAAGTATGCGCTGCTCTAAGATATAAATATAGTCTTTTACCGTAATGCCATTGTTATCGGTTTGTTTTGAGATGGAACGCACCAAAGTTAGAATATTTCTTAACCTATGATTAAGTTCTTTAACAACGGTATTAAGACGGGCTGTAGTGGCTTTTTCTACAGCTATAGCTTTTTTAAACGCAACCATAGCCATTTCGGCAAGGTGTAAAGTTTCAGAATTCCATAATTTAGACTGCTCTTTAGAGGTGGCTTTAAAGGTGTTGAAGGAACTTCTTGGGTGCAGCCGTACGCCTTCTTTGGTAAATTCTAAGTCTTTTTGTGGATTGCCAGCCCATGTAATAGCTTTAGTGAGCGCATCTCTAAAAAAGTAAATTATAACTTTAGGTGCGTCGCGGTGTACACATAATGAAAGTACACCTTTAGAATTTCCACAATCTTCTTGAGATATTGTAGTTAATTTTGCAGTATGAAATATATTTGTGTCTTGTTGCAGTACTGTTTTAGCTATGGATACTATGGCTTTTCGAGAAGGACAAGAACCATGTACCAATATATGATCATCTATTTGATAACTTACCCCATGGCAGTTAATTAGTGCTTTAAGTTTAACTGCGTTCGTATTCCAAAATTTTTGAAGGTAAAACTTATTTTGATTTAAGGTAATAAGTTCATCCTCTTCTAGATAGAGTTTATTGAGTTGTTGCTCAGCATTTTGTTGTATTTTTTGCGTTAAAACTATACTCGCTAATTGCCCAATGAGTTCTGCGGTGCGCAGTGTTTCAGTAGATAAATTGACAATGGTTTTATGGTGTAAGGCAAATAGCCCCCATAGTTTCCCTTTTATCATAATTGGTAATGACAGGGTAGAAGCGACACCCATATTTCTGAGATACTGGTTGTGTATAGGGGAATTGCCTCTTAATAATGCTAAAGCGATGTTAAGTGGTGTTGATTTTAGCTGTGGTGCGGCTATTAATTCTGTACCATTATCGTTGCTATTTCTAATATGACGTATGGCAATTTTAGAATAGATCTGCCTAGCAATTGGAGGAATATCCGATGCTGGAAAGTGCAAGCCTAAAAGAGAGTCCATCTTGCCATTATTTAGTTCTGCGACAACTTCTCCAGAGTTGTCGGGATGAAACATGTAGGCTTTTAAACGATCAAACTGTGTAACCGATTTGAGTATGCTAAGCGTTTGTTCTAAAATATCTTGTACGTCATCTAGAGCGTTAATGGTATCTAATACCCATTTTAAATGCGAATTTATTAGTTTACTACTGCTAGAATTGTATTGAGGAATGAGCTCAACGACCACATGATCGCCAACTCTAAACAGAGATAGGTCTATAGGAGCACCGTGACAGGTTATGGTTTTAACTTGGAGGCTTTGTTGGAATGCAGCTTTGCGCGACGCCACATTACTCAGATCATGAAAATCTTCTCGATTAAAAACAGCTCTAGCAGAAAGGTCGAAGAGCTTTTCAAAATCTAAATCAAAATAATCAGTGATGTTTTTAGAAGCGTAAGTGATGCATAGAGAATGGACATGAAATACCAACAGTGCCCCATGACTTTGGATGTACCCAGGGGTTTGTATAGGCTCACTATTACAATTATTTAAAGCTTCGGCTTCAAGTATTTTGGAGTTTTGTATGTTGTCGTTCACGTTCATAAGTACCAATATCTTGTATCAATTTAAATGTGTTTTTGGCAGATGCGATCACTTCATCGTTATGAAACTGCGTATTGTGTAATAATTGTTTTAGCGTTGTCATTTGTGTTTTACTACTATCTACTAGCGCTTTTAGATAATAGAATGGGAATTGAATATCCTGTTTTTTGGCGAGGCCTAAAAGTATTTTTGCCCCAGCAGAAGACCCAGCAAATACATAAAAAACGCCTAATTGACTGCTAAAATTATTAGGAGAATTAAACGTGTAATTTGATGTTGTACTGTTAGGTTTAGAAGGGTTTAACTGTTTTAGGTCCTTTTGCAAAGCCGCGATAAGTATGTCATTATAGGTGTTCACATCCATTTGGGCTAAGGCAGGCTTACAGGCCAATCTGGCCATAAGCATGGTCGTGTAGAATAATTCAAGAGTGGCAGCGTTTAGTCCCTCATTAAAATTAAAGAGGCGCTCAACGGCAACATGTTCTGCTGTTGTAGCTTGGTGTAATTGTTTTCTAAAAGACATTTCTGTAGACATGTATTGGCATACTTTATACTGTAAAGCTAATGTACAGCTTTTGTGAGTAGGATAAAACTTATTAACGTGTTATTTTTAAAGACTCACTGTAGTATTTAGAGTGCTGTTTTTAAAAGTGTTTTAATGCCAAATTCTGGGCTGGTATATACTGGCTTTTCTAAAGTTGTTAAGTAGGTTTTCGCCCCTTCCATAGAAGCCTGTGCTAAAAAAAGACATCGACTTGAGTTGCCATTTCTAAAATACGCTGGGCAATTTTTTTTCGATACGTTTCTAAATCGCCATTTTCGAAGTGCAACCAAAATTCGGAACAGTCGCAATGTACAAGGGTTATAGTTTTTTCTTGTTTATGGGCTGTTTTTAAAATTAAATCTTCACTTACCGTTTTAGTAGAGTTGGCGGTGTACACCAAACCTATTTTACTGTAGTTGTTCACTAAATGCACTACAATGGGATGGTCTATTCTATAGACCCCTTCATATTTGTCGCTTTCACTGCCATAGGTAGAGCAGGTACATATTAAAAGCGCGGGTTGCTCTTTTTGTATGGCCTCTATTTCTTGGCGAAACCTATTAGAATCTGTCGTGCCATTTGCCAGTGCATTATCTAATAAGGTTTTATTTACAAAGTGTTTGGTTTCTATATCTGGGTTAAACTGTCTCACTAAGGCTTCAAATCGGTCTATATGTACTTTAGAAGTGTGTAAAAATGCAATCATTGGTGTGTGTTTTTGTTGCTAATGTACTAATAGTGTAAAGGAGTATCAATTTAAGCAATACAAATATTGTTAATAGTTTTGAAACGGTGTTTTTTTAGCAGAAAAGGAATTGTAACTTTGAAGTGTTTAACCCAGATTATGCATTGGGACATCGTCATGAGGGTTTCAAATGCCAGAAACACCACTGTTTTCTTAATTTCTGCCTAGTATCACTACGGTTAAATTAAAAAGCATAGCGTAACGCTAGTGTTTGCGGCAGTTGAAAGCCACAATAGATTTTCTAATGAACAATTTGGTTTACTACCATTTTGATTAATTATAACAAAACTTACAATGAAACTAGTTATATCTCCTGCAAAATCAATGGATTTTGAAACCGAATTGCCAACTCATAGCGCTACGCAACCTCAGTTTTTAGAGCAGTCTAAACGCTTAAATGCGGCATTAAAGAAAAAGTCTGCTAAAGCACTCTCTAAACTTATGGGGATTTCAGAGCGTTTGGGACAGTTAAATTACGAACGCAATCACAACTGGGCATTGCCATTTACGAGCGATAATGCAAGGCCTGCCATATATGCGTTTAATGGAGATGTTTACAAAGGCTTAGATGCTTACACGATTCCTAACGAAGCGTTAGATACTTTGCAAGATACTGTGCGCATACTTTCTGGGTTATATGGACTCTTAAAGCCAACCGATCTTATACAGCCTTACCGTTTGGAAATGGGGACTAAGTTTAGTGTTGGCACGTCTAAAAATTTATATGAATTTTGGAAAACCAACATTGTTGCGGCTTTAAATGAAGAGTTAGCTCCAGGGGAGTTGTTTTTAAATCTTGCGAGTAATGAGTATTTTAAAGCGATAGATAAAAAGGCTTTAAAAACGCCTGTAGTTACTGCTAATTTTAAGGATTTTAAAAATGGCACATACAAGGTTATTTCGTTTTATGCCAAAGCAGCGAGAGGCGCTATGGCGCGGTATGTTGTAGATACAAATGCGCAAACCTTAGACGACCTAAAAGGCTTTAATTATATGGATTACGGATTTAGTGAAGCCCTTTCTAAGGACAATGACCTGGTATTCACTAGATAAATACTTTTGTAAAATATTTGTTAAATTATGCTCTTAAACGTATCTAAATAGCCATGTTATACTTTGCAACAATAGCTTTACAAGGGTTTTGTATTTACCATAGTATTAAATACAGAACGGCGTATTATTGGATTTTTTTAATCGTATTTTTACCGGTAATTGGCAGTGTTATTTATATTTTAACCCAGGTATATAACAAGCGTGATGCTACGCTTATAACTGCTGAGGTGACACGATTTGTTAATCCCACTAAAAAGGTGTCTGATTTAAAACGACAGGTAGATTTTTCAGATACTTACCAAAATAGGGTTAACCTAGCAGATGCTTATTTTGAGTTGGGGGATAATGATAATGCGATACAACAGTATAAGGCTGCTTTGGATGGAAATTATACAAAAGACTTTTATGTGGTTAAGCATATGATTGAAGCGCATTATCGCAAAGGTGATTTTGAAGCTGTAATAGGTTATGCTGAAGGTATGGCATCGCATCCAGAATTTAAAACATCGCGTGTGCAGTTTTTGTATGGTTTGGCTTTAAAAGAAATGCATAGGCTAGAGGAGGCCAAAATACATTTAGAAGCCATAGACATTCGCTTTTCTTTTTATGAAGAACGGGTGGTATTAGGTGAGTTTCTCCTTGAGACTAATACTATTGAAGAGGGCAAAGCTGTATTAGAAGCCGTGCTTTCTGAAAGTAAACACATGACAACGGCAAATAAACGCTTGTATAAAGCGGCTATAGCACAAGCACAAACCTTATTAAACAGGTATTCGGATTAACTATTTAACCCTAGGTTTTTCATTAATGTTTAGGGCCAATTCAACACTAGGCTTTTTTTTAATTCGAGGGCGTTTTGCTCCAAAAGTGCCTCTGTGAATTTTACCGCGTTTGGTTTTTTTATCCCCTTTTCCCATAGCTTTAAATGTCGTTTTTATAAAATTAAGAAATTGTGGGTGTTTTAGCTTGTGTTTTTGCCTATAACTTTATTAGAATGTCTAAAATTTAATAAAATTGGTGTTTTTAAGGGTATAAAATTAAAACCCAAAGCCTCTTTTATAAAAAGAGGCTTTGGGCTTGGGAGTATGGTTGGTTATTGTTTAGAAGCTTTGGCCTCTGTTCTTTTTTTAATAAATGCTTTAAATTCCTCAAGCGTTACTGTTTTGTCTTTATCGTTGTCCATACGATTAAATCTTTTGGTGAGTATTTCAATAGAGACTTCTTTCTTTCGTTTTACTGTGGTGAATTCTTCTAAGCTAAGGTTGCCATCTTTATTCTGGTCTAAACGTGCAAACACCTTCTCTGGGTCTGGTTGTTTTTTTTCCTGCGCTGTTGCTGTTAGCGAAAGGGTTAAACATGCTATGGCACATACTCCTGTTTTTAAAATGTCTAATATCATAAGTTTTTTTTTATAATTATATTAATACTTAGACGCCAGAATGTAGAAAAGGTTTAAAATGAGTAGATTTTTTTTAATGCACTCCTCTTGAGGTTTTCTATTTCCTAAAAAATGGCTGAAGTTCACCCACATTTCATTACTTTTTTGTTCGTAGCGCTGCTATGAGCTTCAAAAAGTGCCTCATCTGGTTAAACCCGCTTTATGCGATAGAACATCTATTACAGCTTTGCGCTACTGCAAATACTGGCGCTA
>CAZLTR010000115.1:0-11233 GCA_964562415.1 uncultured Hyunsoonleella sp.
TTAATCTTGTTAACGTCTAAACGTATAGAAGACAAAATAAAACACAAAAATTAATACTATGTTCGATGTTTTAGTTATTGGAGGCGGTGCTGCTGGATTATCTTGCGCTTTAGTTTTGGGATCTGCCAAAAACAAAGTCTATGCAACTACAAAAAAGATAGGCATTATCACCCACCAAAAAACGTCTCACCTACAAACTGCTTTATTTAATAATGTGCTTGGATTAGCTCCTGGGACTACAGGCGCCTCTATTCTTGAAAGTGGTAAAGCACAGCTGGCCAGCACATATCCACACGTGCTTCAAATTGAAAAAGAAAAAGTATTAGAACTCATTACTAATACCGATAGCAGCTATACCGTTCGCACAACAAAAAACACTTACAGCTCTAAAATTGTAGTTGTTGCTGTAGGTTACACTAATTTAATACACATTAAGGGCTTAGAAAACTACATAGAACCTCACCCTAGGGCTGCTAAGGCAAAAAACCGAATTTGGTTAAAAAACACAGATCATCTTATGGCACCTAACTTGTATGTTGCAGGCACTTTAGCTGGATGGCGCAGCCAATTTGCTATAGCATCTGGTAGTGGTGCGCATGTTGCCACAGACATTTTAACCGTTTGGAATAATGGTAAACATGCCAAAGTTCACGATAAAATAGAAAGCATAACATAAGCTAATGCTATTTTACTGCATGCATGGCCATTACCTCATCTAACATAATATCCCTTTGGTTGAGCACTTCTTGAAATGCACCGTTTCCAAAAAGCTGATTTGCTAAAGTTGCTTTAATGTATTGTTTGACTTCCTCATGATAGGCTACAAATGTAATTTTAGAGCCTATGCGTATATTTAAATAATCTTGAAACTCTAACACCATATCGTCACTCACTTTATAATTATTTATAAAATCTTGTCGCTTGTAGTCCTCAAAAATACTACGATCTCTCTCTAAAACCTCAAACACAAAATAACCTATAACGCCGCGACGTTTTAAATAGGTTAAGGTTTCGTTTTGCATCGATTTATCTACAGGAACAAAAACATCTGGTATAATGCCTCCACCGCCGTAAACGACCTTACCTTTTGGTGTTGTAAATTTTAAAGAATCGGCCACTTCTATCTTATCGCCGTCTGAAAGTTCGCCAGACACGACACGCTTTAAGTAATCTTCATGATAGGCTTTGTTACCCTTACCATAAGGCCGCTGAATAGAGCGCCCTGTAGGTGTGTAATAACGAGATACCGTTAAACGCACAGCACTACCATCTCCTAAATCCATTTCGCGCTGCACTAAACCTTTTCCATAAGAACGTCTCCCTACAATGGTTCCTTTGTCATTATCTTGCAATGCTCCTGCCACGATTTCACTGGCAGATGCCGAATTTTCATCGATCAACACATAAACATGTCCATTCTCAAAGTCTCCTTCCTCTGTCGCAAAAGTTTTCTCTACTGCACCTGTCTTATTTTTAGTAAATAGGATAAGCTTATCATCTTCTAAAAATTCATCTACAATTTTCTCTGTAACATCTAAACGCCCTCCAGGATTGCCTCTTAAATCTAAAACAATTGCTTTAGCGCCTTTTCTAATAAGCACATCTAAACCTGTTTTAAATTCATTATAAGTGGTCTCGGCAAACTTATTAATTTTTACATACCCTAATTGCTCTGTAAGCATGTAATGTGCATCTACACTTTTTAAGGGAATACGATCCCGTTTTACTGTAAAATTGAGGAGTTCTGGCTCTCCTCTTCTATATACTTTTAATTCTACTTTAGAATTTAACGGTCCTTTTAACTTTTTTATAATCTCACCATCCTTAAGTCTATCTCCATACAAGGTATCATTATTAGCCATAATAATTCTATCACCACTTTTAATACCTGCTTTGGCACTGGGACCTTTGGCTATGGGACGTATTACAGCTATAGTATCTTTATAGGTATAAAAACTTATTCCTATACCTACAAAATTACCTCGCAACTCTTCTGTAACACGTTGCATATCTTCTCTAGGAATGTAAACGGAATGCGGATCTAAATTTTCTAAAATCCCATTAACAGTAACATCCACGATACTGTCGGTATTAATATCGTCTACATAATCGTAATCGATATAATCTATTAATCGGTTGAGCTTATCTTTCTTACTATTATTAGACGTAAACAAGCGATCGGATCGTTCATTAAAATCTAAAGTTCCGCCAATAAAAATACCCGCAGCTATAGCTACGCCTAACATTAAAGGCACATATTTTTTTTGAAACTGCATTACTCTTCCAAATCTTCTATAAGTTCTAATTCTATTCCAGCACGCTCTAAAAACTTCAATCCAGAATCGTCTTTGTACGCAGTATGATACACCACTTTAACAATCCCTGATTGATGAATCAACTTACTACATTCTTTACAAGGAGACAAGGTAATGTATAGCGTAGCCCCTTTACAAGATTGCGTAGATGCGGCCACTTTTAAAATGGCATTGGCTTCAGCATGTAATACATACCATTTGGTATAACCTTCCTCATCTTCACAAAAATTTTCAAAACCTGTAGGTGTGCCGTTATAACCATCAGATATAATCATTCTATCTTTTACAATTATCGCTCCCACTTGTTTGCGTTTACAATACGAAAGTTTACCCCACTCTTTGGCCATACGCAGATAGGCCCTATCATATTTTAATTGTTTTTCTCTTTGCATTTTTTGTTTCGTGTTGCTTTAGCAATGCCTTATGACGAAGTTAAGCTCTTAATATTATAATCACAATAGACAAGCGTTAAAGTTTTAACAAAAGAAAACTTATACACTTTTTTAAGCTAAAAAAGGACTGTGCAAAAGCATTGGAATGACCAAACCTATTACTATAGACGAAATAACAATAACCCAATCGCGTTTAGAAAACCTAAAAATAGTTTGTATTACGTAACCTAAAAACAGCACGATAAAAACAATAACGACCTGAGCAATTTCAATACCCAAAGCAAACTCAAGAAGCACTATTAATTTATGACTGCTTTCGCCAACTAACATATGGAACTGACTTGCAAATCCTAAACCATGAACCAGTCCAAAAAATAAGGTGGTTAAAAACAATATCCCTACACGCTCTTTTTGAGCACCTTTGCCAGCTGTAAATACATTATAAATTGCTACAATTAATATCGTTATAGGAATTAAAAACTCTACCATAACCCCACTTACTTTAACCACGTGATAGGCTGCCAACACCAAAGACAGTGTATGGCCTAGTGTAAACACAGACACCAATAACAATACGCGTCTCCAATCTTTAAAAAGATATGGAATGGTAAGTACCATTAAAAATAAAATATGATCGTAGGCTTTACTATCTAACACGTGATACACGCCGTATTCTACATTAAACAAAAAACTATCTAACATTTTAAAAAGATTTTAGGGTGTTTCAAATATACAATTAATCAAAACGTTACAAAACGGAATTGAATACTATATATTTGTAGTTTGAAGAAAGAAAACAATCACCTTATGATCTCAAGGCTTTTTTTAGTATTATGTTTACCCATTCTCCTGGTGTCATGTAAAAAAACATCACAGACCACCGAGGCCCCTAACCCTGTTGCTAAAGAGAAACTCAAATTCTCTGATAGCGACTTAAAACAGTTAGATTACACCGAATTTTCATTAGATCAAAATGTAAAATCCCGAATAGAGTCATGGGTAGGTTACTTTACACTAGCCTCTGTTATAGAAGACATTAAAACCCCTGATTTTAGTTTTTTTAAGGAAAACGACGCAGCTATTGTTAACCTCATTAACGAAATAAATGAAGGTATTCCAAAAGAATTTGATACCCAAGCCATACAATCACGTATTACAGTTGTAGAGATTATGCTCTACAAAGCGAAAGAGACTATAGATATTCAAGGCACTAACAAAAGTGAACTTTTAAAAGCTGTGAAACAGCTTTCTGAAGCCTTTTCTAATTTAAATTTCCAATTGAATAAAAAGCTTGAAAAAGATAAGCAAAAAATTGAACGTCCTATTTAAATTGCTTTAGAAATATTCATTACTAAATTAGTGTTGCCGTGTATTAGGGCTTAGCTTCCTGCAAGGCTTGCTTTTGTCTTAGCAGCTCTGTTTTCGTAATTTGTATTAAATTAAAGTTTGGTGCTTCTTTTAATGTCGCATCCAAAACATCTAATGCAGCATCTATATTCTTTATTCTATCTTTTTGATACAAATGCAAGGCTTTTAAATAGTTAAAACCACTTTTTAACGCCACTTGGTAAGGGGCTTGCCTTTCGTAATAGGCGCGTTTCATTTCTGGTTTAGCATTAGCTATCCCATACTCAATATGCTTTAAAGCTTCATCTAATTTTTGAGTCTGCAAACTAAGTTCTGCCAACTCATACGCCAATTTTGGCGTTGGGCTCTTTTTAAAGAGTGCATTATAGTGCTCTAAGGCACGCTCTGGTTGCTTTAATGCTTTTAACGCGATTGCTTTAACTTCCATAGCAATTTCAGAATCGTCTAATTTAAGATCTACACCTATGGTATTTAGCGCCTGCATGTACTTCCCCTCGGTCGTATAAATATAGGCTAAAGTATCTTTTCTAGCTTCAGAAGGATCTAAAACATTAAGATGCGTTATCGCATTAATCATGCCCTGCACATCACCTTGCAAACGCATCTGCTTATTGTAGGCTTCAAAATGTTTAATTAATTCTGCATTAGTTTGCCCACTTACAGATAGTGTCATTGTCAATACTAACAGCATCAAAACTCGTTTCATCATATATTATTTTTAATTCGACCTCCAAAACTATAAAAAATTAACACTTATTCTCTTAAAAGTTTATTAATTGTTTTATAGCGCCACTTACAAATGGCTTTTTCGCGATAATAGCATCGTTGTTCAACACAAATGGTTTAGGTATTGCATCATGATAGCATTTAGGATTCTCTATTTAAGGTTTTAACACAGGACTCTACGGCAGACAAACACCACAAAATAGACAAAGTGCTTTTGTTACGATTGGTCAAAAATGAAGGAGTAATCGTTATAAATGTACACCTCTTAAAATGACTTTATGAGTTCTTTAAGAAGGGCACTTTAGGATAACTAATTTATTTTAAGTATTTTTAGAATAACTAAAAATCTAATATTATGGGTATTAAAAGTTTTCAAGGGGCTCGAAAACACCAGTCTACACTGACGGAGAGTGCCCCATTAAAAGTTAGTGATTATATGACACGTGATTTAATCACCTTTACTCCAGAACAAAGTATAGAAACGGTGATGGAGACATTAATTAAAAACAGAATTTCTGGTGGACCAGTAGTGAATGAGAAACAAGAATTAGTTGGTATTATTTCTGAAGGCGACTGCGTAAAACAAATTAGTGAAAGCAGGTATTACAATATGCCAATGCAAGACAAAACCATTGAAAAACATATGGCAACTAATGTAGAAACTATTGACGGTAATATGAATATTTTTGATGCTGCCAATAAATTTATAGAGGCAAAGCGCCGGCGTTTCCCTATTGTAGAAAATGGCAAATTGGTGGGGCAAATTAGCCAAAAGGATGTATTAAAGGCTGCCATGCAATTTAAAGGTCAAACGTGGAAATAACTAGACATTTCTCTATTTAACGAACAATAGCTTCATCAAGATCTGTGATAATTAGTTTTTGTTCTCTGTTTCCCTCTAGGGTTACAATTTTAGAATAATTGTAGCCTAGGAGTGTTGCGTCTAATGTTTTCCATTTTGCAATACCGCCTACAGTCACAGTATCTCCTATTTCTAAAACGCGTTCGGTATAACGCATTGTTTTATTCAAACCGAACATATTTTTTGAGGTAAGACTGTATTCCTCCAATAAGGTTTCGAAATTTTTAGAAGGTGCATTTAAAATGCCTCTGACCACTTTTTTATCTGCAACCAAATAACTTAAGTAATCTTTAGGGTCACGCTTAGGCTTTACAATAATTGGTGTTCCATCATACTCTACAAAAAAGTCCTGAATCATTTCATTTTCTACAAGCGTATTCCAATGTTTGTTTTTTCCTATTTGTCGTTTTTGCTCAATTTTTACAGCATAAGCCACACATTTACGTTTACTAAATGGTGCCTCAAATGGTGTCTTTACAGGCATAACTTTACCCGTTAATTTAATAGGTACGTTACTTTTAAATTGCATGCGATGGTTAGCGTTTAATTTAGACAACGCTCTAAGTAGCGTTTGTTTTGTACTGTAGTAGTTAATCGCAAAGACGACGAGTATAAAAATCGATAAAAAAAATAGAACTACAAATAACGTATTCATAATAGAATTTTAAAAAACATTTACTATACTAGGAGCACCCTCAAAACACACAACGTGTTGCTGCGTTTTAAATTGAAAACAGGACACCCTCATCTCCAAATAATTGTATTGTCGCGCTATCAGTTGCATTTTAAATATATTTGTTACAACAATCACCCCTCTCTTTTTACCAATGCATATAATCGCCTTCTAAAGGCAAACGCCCTTGGCTGCATACAAAATAATAGATTTTACTACATACATGTTATAATAACGCGCCAAAGTCTATTTAAAATACCCAACACGAAAAACAAAAACGTAATCATTAATCGTATACTTGTCACTAAAAAAACAGATTTTATCACTGTCTTTCACCTTTTATATTTAGTCTATTTCACCTGTAGCTAAACGTCCTTTTCAACTCTTATAAAGGGGTACCTATACACTACAACTAAAATACAAAACAGCACGACAACTCCAAGCAACCACCACCAGAAATAAGATCTTTCTATATTAAGAGTTGCTGGTTCACCTAATAAATAAAAGCCGCCCCAATAAAAAGGTGCTGTCTTATACATATTCGCATTCTTTAAATAACTTAACTTCGCTTTTTGCAAAGCTCTAGGCTTAGTCATTCCTGCTTTTAAATTTGTATAAAAACTTCGCATAATTTGAGGCGTCGTCTCATCTGACACCTCCCAGCTACTTAACAACAGGCTTTTTGCACCTGCATATCGAAAAGCATGACCTAAACTCATTACACCTTCTCCTTTAGAAACCTTGCCTACCCCTGTATTACACGCGCTAAGTACAACTAATTCTGCTGGAATATTAAGTGTGAATAGCTCATAACTATAAAGGCAATTATCTTCTATGGTATCTCTCCCTTTTGTAAAGTACAGTTTAGAATATTCAGGATGCTTATCATCTACTTCCCCATGAAGCGCTAAGTGTAGAATTTTGCAATTACCCGCCTCTTTTTTAAACGTGGCTTCATCTGCGTTTACGCCATAATAATAACGTCCATCTACTATTTTAGAAATTGCTTTAATTTCTTTGCGTGTTCCTGGCAAATCATCGCCTGCTTCCCGTAATGTTTCTAAACTCATACTTTTTACAGCAGGCACATGTGCCCGATCTGAAAACGAAAAAGCCACGCAATTTTCTTGTTTCACTTTCTTATCGCTCTCATGAAATGCTTTAAATAGTAATGTCGCAGAATTTCCTAAAGACACCGCATACTCCCTTAATACATAAGGCAACTCAGCAGGATGCATGTCCTCTGTAACCTCACTTAGCAACAGATCAAAATTAAGGTTCCACAAGACACCATCTGGCACAATAAGCAATGTATCTCCTATTAAATCTTTTTTTATTGGCAGCATTAATGTTTCATACAACGCGTACCCCAATCTTTTATATTCCTTTATATTTCCAGCAAGCATAGCTGTTCTAAACGCCATAACCTTTCGAGATAAATCTGGTGTCTTTAAAACATGTACAGCATACGCGTCTTTAGAAATAGTAAACGCGTAAGTAATACTATCTGTCGTAAAAAAAGTAACAAGCGTCGTTGCTTTATCTATACGTTGTTGAATTTCTTTTATAGAAACCACCTTGCTTTCATGTTTAAGCCGATGGTCTTGATCATTTCTGGTTTTCAACACTTTTGCTAAAGAATCTTCTTCTATCGTTAGTCTAAGAAACACCTCTCTATATTGTCTTATTTTTAAAGTATCAACGGGAATCTTAGACTCCTCTAAAAGCATCTGCGTTCTGTTAAAGTCCAAATTTGTTTTTAATCGTTTCTCAAACGCCCGTAATGTATCAGGAATTACTACACTCTGTTTAAATGCTGTAACAGATAATATATCTTTTAATGTATTCGATTTACTTTTTTCTGCACACTGAAAATACGCTTCAAAAGCACTTGCACTTTTAGTTTTTTCATACAAAATAGATTGCACCTCCATAGCATTATTATAAACGTCCTTAACCAATTCTAAAAACAATAATTTATCCTTATAATTTCTATAAGAATACCGAATACGATTTATAATGTCATCCATTTGGAGGTATAGCCGAACACAGTCTTCTAAATCTTCTATATTCTTAGATTTTAAATATTTTAATTTCAAGGCCTGCCCCTTAGCATTTAAGGTTCTAACTAAATCTTTAGTACTGTAATATCGGGTTGCATTAACCACAGCATTAGTTGCTAAAGCACCAAGGTTGTCATACATTTTTGCTTTCAAAAGATTACCATTAGAAAGATATTCTCTATCTAATTTCTGTGCCTTTTGTGATGTTTTAAAACGTCCTTTTAGCAACGAATTGGGCCATTGATTTTCCTCTACAGCAATGTAACAAGCGATGCCCTTTTCCCATACTGCCGTTTTTTCATATGCAGGAATAGCTTTACTAAAAGATAAAATGGAAGTGCCATGTCTTCGCGCTTCCAATAGACCCTGTTCTTTTTTACAGTGTTCATAAATACTTAAAGTATCCTTAAAAACTTGTCCATAACCAAAACTTGAAACACCTATTGCACAGAGTAAAACACCTAGTATTCCTCTCATGAGTTACACTTTTTTTATGGCGCTAAAAAAATAAATCCCCCTAACACATACACATACTTTTAAGACATAATCTAGTCTTATTTTAAACATGAGATCCTCATAATGCAACGCCATACGGTCATTCCAATACTTCTAAAATTTTTAGTGCTTTTGCTTTGTATAAATTAGGATAAAGGCTTAAGCCCTGGAATTGTTTTTTAGCTTCTTCTGCTTTTTCTATTTTCAAATAGATAAGCCCCAAAAACCATTGGGCATCTTCATAATGATTAGAAGCTTTAGGAATAGATTTAAAAAGAAGAAGTGCTTTATTTTCCTGATTAGTGTTTAGATAACTGTTACCTAAATACAATTTAAGCAACGCATCATTTGGGCTTTCTTGTATTTGCGCTTCTAAAAGCGGAATTGCTTTTGCATACTCCTCTACTTTATAGACTGCCATAGCTTTATCCAAAACTTTACCATGAGTCTTTATTCCTCTGGTAATATCTGCTGTAGGGTAAGGCAAATAGTTGGCTTTAAAAAGTGTAGTGTTCTCAGCTTTCGGTTTCCACATCAACGACGACACTACCATTAAAACAGTAATAATAGCCGCCACATACCAATAGGTTTTATTATTTTTTTGAAGTGGAACTGACTTTATTTTTATACGATCACTATTTTCTTTTTCATGCTCAAATCCCCCTTCAATAGCTATTAATTTCTGTCTAAACGCAATACTATCGTCATCTGTTAAAGCCTGTCCTACCAGTTTATACGCTTCTAACGCTTCTTGTAAAGCTGTATCAGATTCAAGCATTTGCTCAAAATTAGACAAACCACGCCCCGTTAGACGCTTACTTAAATAAGCATCGAATGTCTCAAATAGCGTTGCTGTTCTCTTCACAATTAATGACTATGAAATGATTCTTTTAATTCAATAAATACAGGGTCTTTTTCGAACATCTCTGTTAATTTTTTTTGACACTCAAATTTCCGTTTTCGCGTATACCCTTCTGTAAACCCTTTTTGTGCTGCAATTTCTTTGATACTATAACCACTGTAAAATAGCAATAATATTTTTTGACAGCCCGCTCCAAGCTTTAAACAATACTTCTGAACTACAGCTACCTTTTCTTTACGCTCTATAGCGTCTATCGCATCTTTAGACAAAACATGATCTAGTACATTCGTATCTTCCTGAATTATCATTTTTCCTTGTTTTCTTAGTCTGTTTAACCACAAATGCTTACAAATAGCAAAAAAGTAAGTGCTTACTGCACACTCTAATTCTAAAGTATTGGCATTCAACTTTTGATATAAGATAACCAAAGCATCCTGAAAAACATCTTTAGCTTCGAATGCGTTACCAGAATGGTTTAGAATATAATGCGTGATTTTGGGTAAATTAACATCATAAAAAGCCCTAAGGGTAGTAGTATCCCCTCTCTTAATCCCTTCTACAATCTCACAATTCTCCTCTTTTTTCATAAAATCTTAAAATAAAAAAATAACTCTAATAGACTTTCTTTAGTTTAGGGAGGATTTTAGCACTTGCAATAGTAGGGTATTTTTTATAAACATATTATTGTTTTCAAAAATATTATACCTAAAGTACGTTATTTTTAAGTCTGAAAATTGAACTGCAAGCACCTTTAGGTTCTTATCTAAAGTATCCCATTTTTTAAGGATATTGTTTTGAAGTTTCACGCCTTAAAACCTTGGCGTTTATTCTAGCCCATTATACGTTTTTATCAGTAAAAACTAAACCACTGTCGTTTAAACTCCAAATGATTTATTGTTTACTTATTCATGCACACTGCCATTAAGCAGAACCTAGAGTAATTCTATTAACATTACTGTACACACCATAGGTCACACTAGTGTGTTGTACCTTAAACCAGATTTAAGCCAAAATTAATACCATAAAAAGCATACGCATAAAAAAATGACCTATTACAGTAGCTTTAATTCTTATTCTTTTGCTTATTCGATATGCCACTGAAAAAGCTAACCTTTATGCAAACTAGTACCACAAGAGGAATGTGGTAACCGTTATGCTTGTCCCGAAGATCGCGAATATCTCGATTTTGACAGTAAGTACCGATTTCTCGACGCTTCTTCGATGGGATCGCTTTCGCTCATCTCTTTTACCCATACCTGACTCCTTAACAAAGCCTTTTCCTTTCTCGCTTCACTCCAACGGATTACTCCATCAGCATCAGAAAGGTAGTTTGATACCTGCTCCTGTAAGCCAATACCGGTAGACCTAGTACCATCTTATTTTTAGTTACGAGAATCTTGCGATTCTCTCACAGCACACTCCGCGCTATCAGGTGCAAAAAACCAAGCTCCTTGATTATTAACTACGCCTCCTGCGG
>CAZLTR010000116.1:0-11187 GCA_964562415.1 uncultured Hyunsoonleella sp.
GCTTTAGTGATTCCTGCGTGTTCTGCCATTGCATCGATTAAATCTGTTTTGTTCATAATATAAATTTTAGTTATTAATAAATTGGTTAAACCTTTTTGTTAAATCCTCTACAAATTTATACGGATTATGCACTCATGCAAGTAATGGCAAGGCAAATCCAAGTATTTGTTAATAACTTAAGGCATTTGTTAATAAAGCTAATAGGTTTTATAGATGTTTTGTAAGGCGAGTAATAATAAGGGGTCAGCGCATTTTTGCGTTTTCTTTAAATTCGTATCCATTTAATAATGCAACAATGTCCATTAATTTTTTTCCTGGAAGTTTTAGTTTTGTAATAGAGATATAACCTTCTTTAACGGCAACTTTTAAAACTTTTTTAGAGGTTAAAATATGTCCTGTTGGGGTATTGTGTACTGCAATTTCTTTTTTTGCGTCATAAATTTTAACATCCAGTTGGGTGTCGCCATTATGCAATTCACACCAAGCTGCAGGGTAAGGGCTTAAACCTCTTATTTTATTATGAATGGTATCTATAGAGGCATTCCAATTAATTTTACAGTTATCCTTATTAAGTTTATAGGCTGTTTTTAAATTGGTATGTTCTGGTTGCGCTGTCGTCTTAACGGCATCTTTAGCGATGAGGTCAACTGTTTTTAAAACAAGTGCACTTCCTAAAACCATCAATTTGTCATGCAATTGTCCTACATTCTCATTGGGATCAATAGCGACAGATTCTTGTAAAATCATAGCGCCTGTGTCTATCTTTTCATCAATAAAAAACGTAGAAACACCAGTTTTGGTTTCTCCATTAATAATAGCCCAGTTAATAGGAGCAGCCCCTCTATAATTAGGAAGAAGGGAGGCATGAAGGTTAAAAGTGCCATAAGCAGGCATTTGCCAAACCACTTTTGGCAGCATTCTAAAAGCAACAACAATATGTAAATTTGCGTTTAAAGCTTTTAAGTCGGCAATGAAGCTAGCGTCTTTTAAATTGGTGGGTTGTAGTATAGGTAGCTCTTGAGACGTTGCATAGTGTTTTACGGCACTTTCATTTAGTTTTCTTCCACGTCCAGCTGGACGGTCTGGTGCTGTGATCACACCAACAATGGTGTAATTGTGGTCGACTAGTGCTTTTAATGTAGACACTGCAAAATCTGGAGTGCCCATAAAAACAATTCTTAAATTTTTCATAAGTGACTTAATTTATAAGTATTCGTTTTTGTTATGGTTATAATATTGAGTTCTAACAAGTGCTTCAATAGCGGTATCAATTGGGTGTCGTCACAATTTAAGCTATCGCAAATCGCTCTCGAAGATTTAGCTCCCGATTCTAAATATAGAATGAGTTGTTGTTGTAAATTTTTGGCATGAAGATGTGTTTCTGGCGTTTTTTTAGTTTTAGATAAACAAACAGAGCAAATACCACAAGCAGTGGGCCCTTTTTCTCCAAAGTACTCAAGGAGTTGTATGCTTTTGCAAAGCGTATCATTATTTACATAAGCAATTACAGCATTAACCTGAGCCGTTTTTACGGTATGTTGTTGGGTGATTGTAGGTGCAATTCTATGAATGGTTTTATCATCTTCTCTGGGTTCAATAAACGTAATACGCGCATCTGTTTTCGCATATTGTAAGGCTATAATTTCGTCTTTTTCAAAACGTTTAAGTGTATCTATAAGAACATGTTCTGGCACCGAAGCCTTGTCTGCTATTTTTAGAGTATTGATGGCGGTAAGCGTATCAAATATACCGCCGTAAGACCTTAAAATGGACTTTAAAATCAATTCAAATTCAGGATGCTGTTCTATATACTTAAAAATCGTTGCGTTAGACACGATGCATTGTAAAGAAACCTTATTTTTAAATTGTTTGGTTAAGGCAATAATGCTATTGCGGTCAAGTAATAAAAGTGCATTGTAACACAGTATGCTGTTAAGTTTGTACACTTTACAAAAGTGATTGAAATCGAAATCATGAACGCTTTCACTACCTTCACCGTAAGAGATTTGAAAATAGCTACAGAGTTTTCTGTAGATTAGTTTCACAACATCTATCGAAGGCAGAACATTTAAAAATTGATTTTTAACTAAAACTTCATCATTTTTATTTTTTAGAATAATAGCAAAGGCTTTTTCACCATTTCTTCCTGCACGGCCTGCTTCTTGAAAATAACTTTCAAGACTTTCTGGCAAGTTTAAATGAATTACGGTTTTTACATCTGGTTTGTCAATTCCCATACCAAAAGCATTGGTCGCCACCATAACTTGCTTTTTATTGTGCATCCATGCTGCCATGTTACTGTCTTTTTCGGTAGCATTTAAACCGCCATGATAGTATGTTGCAGTAATGCCTTTAGTGGTTAAGCGTGCTGTAACTTCTGTGGTCGCTCTTCTGTTTCTAACATAGACAATAGACGACTGTTTGTATTTTTTTAAAATGGTTTCCAAACGGTAGTATTTGTCTTCTTCATGCAAAACCATATAGCCTAAATTATCTCTGTAAAACGATTGTTTAAAAAGTTTAGGCTTTATAAAATCGAGTGCCTTTATAATATCATCGACCACTTTTGGCTTTGCTGTAGCTGTAAGTGCAATTATATTTGCAGAGGGTTGCAATTGTCTTAGAACTCCAATGGCAGCATATGCAGGTCTAAAATCGTTGCCCCATTGCGAAATACAATGGGCTTCGTCTATAGCAATTAAATTAACATGCATTTGGCGTATGCGGTCTTGCACAAGTTCTTGTTGTAAGCGTTCTGGAGAGAGGTATAAAAATTTGTAATTACCATAAATACAGTTGTCTAATACAGTATCTATATCTCTTTGAGACATGCCACTGGTAATCGCTAAGGCTTTTACCCCCTTTCTACTTAGTTGCGAAACTTGGTCTTTCATCAAGGCGATTAAAGGTGAAATGACAATACAAATGCCCTCTTTAATTAGAGCAGGTATTTGAAAACATATCGATTTACCACCACCAGTCGGCATAAGTACAAATGTATCTTCATTATCTAATACGGCATTTATTATAGCTTCTTGTTGGCCTCTAAAAGCAGTGTGCTTCCAGTAGCGTTCTAATATGTTAATAGGGTGCAAACTCATTTTAAGCCTAAGGTGTTTAAAATAAATGCTGTACGATCATCTACAGAGCCAAAAGGAACATTTATAGGGGTATAACCATAATCTTTATAGGTCTCTATGAGGTGCTCATGAATGACCTGCGCTTGAGCAAATGTTTCGTAACGTTCGTTATCACTTTTATAAATTGCCTGCCAAGGCTTTAGAGAAAAAACAAAGTCATACTGCGATATTGCAGCAGTAGTTTTAAAATGCTCAGGATATTTCGTATGGCTGTAATTTAGGTATGCTAAGATATCATGTATACCTCGGTCTAGAAAAACAGAACTAGAAGCAGAAGCTGTCGCTGTTTTAAATTGTTCAAGCCGCCCTTCTAACAACAATGAGCTAAAACGCATAGGGTCACTTAAAAATAGCTGGGTAACACCTTTTTTTTGAGCTTGAAGCGTCACAGCTCTAGAGATTTCCTCTAAGCAGGTATAACCTTTTGCCAATAAGGCATTAATGATAGATGATTTTCCTGTGCCAGGCCCCCCTGTAATAACAATTTTTCTTGTGCCCAATCCTATTGAAAATTTGATGTAAAAATCGTAATTTAAGTTCTATAAAAAAAATAGAAAGTAAAGCTTATATTTGTAGACTAAAAAACGGTTATGAGCGCACCCCAAAAATCAGAAGCATTTTATCAAAAACTAAAGGAACAATTGTACGATACGACGTTGTGGCCCAGTGCGTATTTGTATAAATTTATTTTGAAAAGTAATCTTGAAGAAATGCAAAAGATAGAGGTTTTATTTGACAATATGGGTGCTGTAATTAGTAAAGTGGCTTCAAAAAACGGAAAATATACTAGTATTTCCATAAATGTAAGGATGAAAAACCCCGAAGCAGTTATTGAAAAGTATAAAGCTGTTGCAGAAAATGTAGAAGGTGTGATTAGTCTCTAATTTTTTTGTATTTTGCGGCTAACTTCGATAGCATTTTAATACTACACAATAATTTTGATAGATAATATAGAGTACAACACAGAGCGAGAGCATTTGATAATTCCTGAGTATGGACGTCATTTACAAAAAATGATTAACCATGCAAAAAGCAGAGAAACTAAAGAAGAGCGTGAAAAACTAGCAAAGTCTATTATAGCGGTAATGGGTAATTTACAGCCGCATTTACGAGATGTAGCAGATTTTCAGCATAAGTTATGGGATCAGTTATTCATTATGTCTGATTTTGAGTTAGATGTAGATTCGCCATATCCAAAACCATCTAGGGAGCTATTATCTGAGCCTCCAGCGTCTTTAGAGTACCCTCAAAGTCATCCTAAATATCGTTTTTATGGCAATAATATTAAAACGATGATAGATGTGGCCAACACATGGGATGAAGGAGAAATGAAAGAGGCCTTGGTTTACACCATAGCCAACCATATGAAAAAGTGTTTTTTAAACTGGAATAAAGACACTGTAGAGGATGCTGTTATTTTCGATCACTTATACGAGTTATCTAATGGTAAGATTGATTTGAGAAATTCAAAAGAAGACCTCTCAGATTCAGGAAGTTTATTGCGTTCTAAAAGTAAATTCAATAACAATAATTCCAACACTAACACTAATAAGAAAAAGAAGAACACCAACCACCGTTCAAGAAAACGTTATTAAGCGCTTAATCCATGGGAACATTTAAAATAGAAGGAGGCCACCAACTTAAAGGAAGCATCCAGCCTCAAGGTGCTAAAAATGAAGCATTACAAATTTTATGTGCTGTTTTGTTAACACCAGAAAAGGTAACCATTCATAACATTCCAGATATTATAGATGTAAATAAACTTATTAATCTCCTAAAAAAATTAGGTGTAAAGATCGCTCATGTTTCTAAGGGGACTTACACGTTTCAAGCAGATGCGGTTGATTTAGATTATCTAGAATCCGACCAGTTTAAGGTAGACGGAAGAGGGTTAAGAGGGTCCATAATGATAGTAGGGCCTTTATTAGCACGTTTTGGAAGAGGTTATATTCCAAAACCTGGAGGAGATAAAATTGGACGTCGCCGTTTGGATACCCATTTTGAAGGTTTGATAAAACTTGGGGCTAAATTTGGTTACAGTAAGGAAGAACAGTTTTATGGTGTTGAAGCCAAACGCTTAAAAGGCACTTACATGTTGCTAGAAGAAGCTTCGGTAACAGGAACTGCAAATATTGTAATGGCAGCGGTTTTAGCAGAAGGGAAAACTACAATTTATAATGCCGCTTGCGAACCTTATTTACAACAGCTTTGTAAGATGTTAAATAGAATGGGGGCCAAAATTAGTGGTGTAGGGTCTAATATGCTTATTATCGAAGGTGTTGAACATCTTGGAGGCACAGACCATACCATGTTGCCCGATATGATTGAAATAGGAAGTTGGATAGGTTTAGCTGCGATGACTAAAAGCGAGCTTACTATAAAAAATGTTAGTTGGAACGACTTGGGGGTCATTCCTAGCGTATTTAGAAAATTAGGGATAACTGTAGAAAAGCAAGGAGATGATATACACATACCAGCACATACCGAGGGCTATGAAATACAAAGCTTTATAGATGGTTCTATACTAACTATCTCTGATGCTCCTTGGCCTGGTTTTACGCCAGACTTGTTAAGTATTATTTTGGTTGTAGCTACCCAAGCCAGAGGAAGTGTGCTAATTCATCAAAAAATGTTTGAAAGCCGTTTGTTCTTTGTAGATAAGTTAATCGATATGGGCGCTAAAATTATTTTATGCGATCCCCATAGAGCTACAGTAATAGGGCACGATTTTAAATCTACCTTAAAAGCAACAACGATGACGTCTCCAGATATTAGAGCAGGGGTGTCCTTGTTAATAGCAGCGTTATCTGCTAAAGGAACGTCTACCATACAAAATATCGAGCAAATAGATCGTGGTTATGAAAATATAGATGCGAGGTTAAAAGCAATAGGCGCTAAAATAGAACGTGTTTAGTAATTAAAACTCGCCTTAGCTTCGGCCTGTTTTTTTTGTTTGCGTTTTCCTGTAAGTAGATTTAAAGTAGTACTTACGGTTAAACCTCCAGCTGTGGTTGCTACCCATTCGCTAGTATCAAACATATTTCCTTTTTTACCACTGTCGTAAACTTCTTTTGCTAAGCCAGCGAAGGAGGATGTTGCTAAACTGTACCAAAATGCTTTTTTAGAACTTTTGGTTTTCGTGTAAAAGAACGCATAGCTAACCCCTGAGATTACAGCTCCTGCACCAAAGTGTAATTTATGATCAGGTGTTATGGTTTGAGATTGTGATAAAGAGAAAACGCAAGTCGCAAAAATTGAGAGTATTAGTTTCATGACATAAAGGTTGGTTTAGACCGTTGCAATTTAATTGTATGACGCGAATGCACGTTATTTTTTAGTTTAAGTGTTGTGTTTTCGAGTTCAGTTGTGTTTCTCGCCTTTTTTAGAAGAACACAGTGCTGCTCTAGATCTATTAATTCTTATACCATGGTTTTAGGGTTTTGATTTGAAAAGATATTGTGAACTAAAAATCATAATCATAATAAAATAACACTTTTAAATAAAAAGCTATAAATTTGTAACTCACAGATTAATGTGACTATTTGGAGGCATTTCATGATGGTAAAGGCCCAATTTAGGGTTGAATAAATAGGACTGATACAAAAACTCATGACCTGTCGCTCAATTGTAAGTCGTTTTAATTATAAACCAGATAGTAGTCGTTTTAATTATATAAATTAGCCTTCGCGGTACAGGTTTAATGAAATTTGTTTGTATCAATTTTGTTCTAAGATTGGTGTCCCAAACAAATAACTTTTATTGCGATATAAGATGAGATTATGAGGAGGATACAACTACAACGAGGCCCTTTGTTATGCTGGGATATTTATGCGATGCATTTGGTAAAACAGGCCGAGAACTTTTCTAAACAATTAGAATTGGAAGAACTTTTGTCCTTCAGCGATAAATTCGATTGGTGTATAGATATAGAAGATCTAATAAAGAACACAACATATGAAGCTCTTGTATTAACAGATGAGAAGCAAGAAATTTGTTGGGTAAATAAAGGGTTTACTAAAATGACAGGATATCCTGCAAAGTACGCTAGAGGCAAAAGGCCAAATTTTCTTCAAGGTGCAGCCACTTCTCAAGAGACCTTGCAAAATATTAGAACAGGTCTAAAGTCTGGGAAACAGGTTAGTGAGACAATTATCAATTATAGGAAGAATGGAGCACCTTATGATTGTGCGATCCAAATTTTTCCCATACGAAATCACAAGGCAGTAGTTACACATTTACTGGCTTTAGAACGTATGGTTTAGGTATGCTCAAAAGCATTAGTTGCTGAATAAACGAATTAAATTTTCTAAAATTACAACGTAATTATTAAGTTCTTCTTTAGCCACAAATTCATTAGCTCTATGCGCTTGATCTATAGAACCAGGACCGCAAATAATGCTTTGTAGCCCAGCAGCATTATATTGCCCTGCTTCTGAGGCATATGCTACCGTTGCCAACTCGGTATTAGGATTAATTTTGGACATAAGCTTTACAATGTCGCTTGTTGCTGCACTATCAAAATGAGTCACAGCAGGATGTATTGGGGTGGTTGTTATACTAAAATTAGGAAAGCGCTCTTTTAAAATTGCAGTACGGTTTTTGCAATGAAACTCAAAGTCTTTTAAAATGGCATTTAGATTGTCTCCTGGGATTACACGAACATCCCAAGAAAAAGACACATGATCTGCAATAACATTAGCAGCAATACCACCTTGTATAGTACCAATGTGTATTGAAGAGTGTGGGGGTGAAAATCGGTCATCTTTTAGAGATGTCGCCAAAGTTTCCATTTTATTTTCCAACCATAATATAAGACGAGCCGCCTCATGTATGGCACTCACTTCTTTGCGAATACCACTACTGTGTCCAGCAGAACCGTTTACAGTAGTTGTAAATAAACAAATCCCTTTGTGTCCTATAATAGGTTGGCCTAATGAAGGCTCACCAATAATTGCATATTGGGGTGTTTCACTATAGTATACCTGTAGATGAGCGATGAGGTCTGGAGCAGATAAACAGCCAATTTCTTCATCATATGAAAACGCAAAGTAAATAGGACGTTTTAAATTCGCTTTTACCAATTGAGGTAATACACTTAAGCAACAAGCGATGAATCCTTTCATGTCGCATGAGCCACGTCCATAAAGCTTACCATCTCCCTTATCTACTAATTCAAAAGGAGGGGTTTCCCATTGTTGGCCTTCTACAGGTACCACATCGGTATGCGCAGATAAAATAAGTCCTCCGCTAACTGCAGGGCCTATACGGCAGTGTAAAGACGCTTTTGTGCCTTCGGGGTTAGGCACTAAAACACAGGTTACACCATAGCTTTCAATATGAGATTTGATCCATTCAATAACAGAAAGGTTGCTATTGCCTCCTAAAACAGGAAAGCTAATAAGTTTAGTGAGTAGTGCGGCAGTGGTCATTTTAAATGTTGAGCTAAAGCGTTGGTTATTGTTTCTGTTGTTTCTGTGTAATCAAACCAAAGTGCATCTTGTTGCTTTTTAAACCAGGTGAGTTGACGTTTGGCAAAACGCCGTGTGTTTTTTTTAATTTCAGACACGGCAAATTCTAAAGTCCATTCTCCATTTAAGTATTTAAAAAGCTCTTTATACCCAACAGTATTTAAGGCATTAAGCGTTTTATAAGGTTCGAGTGCTTTAACTTCGTCTAAAAGTCCAGAGGCCATCATGATGTCCACACGTTTATTAATACGCTGGTATATCATGGCACGATCTGCGGTTAAGCCAATCGTTAGGGTTTTAAATGTACGATTGTGTTGTTTTTTATTGAGAAAGGAAGAATAGGGCTGCCCTGTGCCAATACATATTTCTAAGGCACGAATTACGCGATGTGGGTTGTCTATAGCAATATGGGCATAGCTTTTAGGGTCTAATTCTTTTAACTGGTCTTGTAAATGTAAAAGGCCTTTGGAGTCTAGAGTTGCATTTAAGGTTTGTCGTATATCAGGAGAGACCTCAGGAAAATAGTCTAAGCCTTTAGTTACTGCATCTACGTAAAGTCCAGAACCTCCCACCATAATGACAACATCTTGAGTTGCAAAGAGTGCGTCTAAACGGGCGAGTGCTTCTTTTTCAAAAGCACCAACATTATAAGCATCTGTTATAGATTTATGGTGAATAAAATGATGGGGTGCTGCTGCAAGTTCAGCTTTAGAGGGGGCAGCAGTACCAATGTGCATTTCTCGAAAAAATTGCCTAGAATCTGCCGAAATAATTTCAGTATTAAAGTAAGAGGCTAATTTTATACTTAATGCTGTTTTTCCAATGGCCGTCGGACCTATTACAGAAATAAGATATTTGTTCGAAGTTTTTATAAGTTTATCTTTTGGTATGTTTACAAAGGTACTATGAAAAACAAACTATACCAATTCCAATAGTGTAATTGAGAACCTTATGTACTGTTATTTTTTAAAAGTCATATTTTAGTCTTACCTTTAATAAACCATGATATGAGGTGCTTTCTCATATTTTTATTTTGATTATATCTATACGACAACTATTATGATGAATTTAGTATTAATATGTTGCAGTGCACTATTGTGTTTTATGAACTGTACGAATGCCGATGCGGTGGTTGAAGAACCGCTGGTAAAGGATGTTCAAAACATGGAAGTGGAAATGCCTACTGCTATTGCGGCAGAGATAACAAGTGTTACTGTTAGTGGAGCAGAAGGCACTTATACCTTTAATGTAGGGATTAAGAGTCCCGATACAGGGGGCGAACAATACGCAAATTGGTGGGAAGTCATCACCGAAGACGGACGGTTGGTATACCGTCGTATTTTAAAACACAGTCATGTTTCAGAACAGCCCTTTGTACGTTCTGGAGGGGGTGTAAATATAAAAGCTAATCAAGTGGTGATTGTTAGAGCACATATGAACAATTCTGGTTATGGGACTCGTGTTTTTAAAGGTTCTGTAATTAAGGGGTTTGTCCAAGACACTGTTGCCGAAGACTTTGCCAAAGAGACAGCAAACCAAGACCCATTTCCTGTAGGCTGTGCGTTTTAGTGGGATTAGAATTTTTACGTATGAATAGTTATGTTCAAATATTTGTTACTGCATTTAAGGATACGATTAATTGGACTTATCAGTCGATAGTATTTGAAGTGCCTTGGTACACCAATTATTTTTGGGGTTTAATTGTTATTTCATTGTTAGTTTGGGGGCTTGAAATTATTTTTCCTTGGCGGAAAACGCAGGCTGTTTTTAGGAAAGATTTTTGGTTGGATGGTTTTTACATGTTTTTTAATTTTTTCCTGTTTTCTATTGTAATTAGTGGTGTTTATGCGGTTTTAGAAGTGTTTTTCGCGCAATTTAATGTGTCTTATACCAATTTAGCACTCGTAAGGCCTACCACTTGGCCGTTGTGGGGACAACTTATCACGTTTTTTATCGTACTAGACTTTGTACAATGGGTCACACATAGGTTACTGCATAAGTTTTCGTTTTTATGGCAATTTCATAAGGTACATCACAGTGTTAAAGAAATGGGATTTGCAGCACATTTGCGTTACCACTGGATGGAAAATATACTTTATAAACCTTTAAAAACACTTGCAGTAATGTTACTATTTGGTTTTGAGCCAGAGCAGGCCTACATAGTCCATTTTTTAGCTATAACGATAGGACATCTTAATCATGCTAATGTTAAAATAACATGGGGGCCTCTTAAATATATATTTAACAATCCTGTGATGCATTTATACCATCATGCTTACAAACTTCCCGAAGGTACTTATGGTGTGAATTTTGGAATTAGTTTAAGTCTATGGGATTACCTATGGCGTACAAATTATATTCCTGAAGATGGAGGGACTATTGAGTTAGGGTTTCCAGGTGATGCTAGTTTTCCATCAGATTTCATAGCACAGAATACCTATGGGTTTAAAACTAAGGCTAAGCAAAAATAGCTTAAATGGTAGATTTATACATGTAGCAGAAACATGAAAGTAACTTTTGTAACTAAAAAATGCGGAATTTGCATTTCGATATTTAAAATTAGTTTCATTTTAACAAAA
>CAZLTR010000117.1:0-10999 GCA_964562415.1 uncultured Hyunsoonleella sp.
TATATAGCGTTTGATGTATTTCCCTCAAAGAAAGGCGCCGCAACGCACATAAATCATTGTTTAAAAGCACTGCAAAACACATTCAAGACGGGATTACTTATATGTATAGGGAATGACGATATGCCTGTTTTTCAATTTGATAAGGAGCGAAATCTATATGTTTACCGTTGGAAAGAAAAAGTACTTAATTTTTTAGAGCGCACTCAAAAATTTCAAGCAAATGTATCAGCATTTTTACAAATGCCACTGTGCGATACTATTAAACTGATCCATTTTAGAGACATTTGGGGTGGTATTCCTGCTTTAAATAGCAACTTAAATTACAAAACAGTGTTTGAGGTTAATGCCTTTTCGCATATTGAATTGCCTAACAGATACCCTAACATTAGCGCTTCTGTCCTCCAAAAAACAGAAAAGCTAGAGCAGTATTGTATTGCAAAATGTGATGTAATCATTACACCATCGCAGGTTACCAAACAACTTATAAAAACACATTTTAAAGCCAATTGTTCAAAAATTAATGTGATTCCTAATGGTGTAACTTATTACCCAACTACAGGTTTAGATTCTAAAAAAAACACATCTCAACCCTACATTTTGTATTTTGGAGCATTACAAAAATGGCAAGGCATTAAAACACTTTTAAAAGCCTTAAAAGAGTTAGACGATTTAAATACTAGATTGGTCATTTGTGCTTCTGTTCCTAAAAAAAGAACAGAAACATATCAAGATTTCGCTGTGAATATTGGTGTAGCCCATAAAATAGATTGGTTTTACGAGTTAGATAAACAGGACCTTGCCCTAAAAATTAAAAACGCTATGCTAAGCGTTGCTCCGCTTGCCTTATGCGACCGAAATATTGTTCAAGGTTGTAATCCGCTTAAAGTTTTAGAGTCTATGGCGTATGCAACACCTGTTATCGCTTCTAATATTCCTGTAGTATGCGAACTTATAACAGATACCAAGACAGGGTATTTAATAACACCTGACAGACCAGAACTTTTAGGAAGGAAGATAAGAGCTTTACTAGAAACGCCAAATCAATTAAAAAAAATTGGTTTAAATGGAAAAAAAGAAATTGAAAAAAAATACCTTTGGACGTATCAGGAAGCTAAAATGACAACTATTTACAAAACACTACTTCCGTATGATTAAGAAGACGTTAAAACTAGATGGCAAACAGTTTCATAGCACCAAACAGTTTAAGGCAAAAAGACCTAGTGACTATTGGCTACTCTTTATAAAGCAGCATATCCTTACAAAACAGCCTTGGCGGCTTAAAGCCTTTCATCTCTTTGCTTTAATTCCAATCCTGTTATTTCTGTTTTTTTATAGTATTACTGGATTAAGTTTTGCAATGTTTTTTGTGGCCCTTATTTGTATGCTTATCGTAAGAGGTATTTTACGTTATGGTAGAAATGCTAACGCTGCATTTGTGCCTATCAATATTTTTGTTGAATTGGCTAAATTTATAATTTTCACCAAAGGCGATATCTCTAAAAATGTAATAGAGTTACGTTTGAATACGGGCAAAATTACAACTGCTAAAAACAGTCTTAACCCAGCGACTATTGGGTTGCAAAATACGTCAAGAATAAAATACAAGCCCTACCAAATGGAGCGTTTTTATTCGCAATTTAAGTTTAAAGACGGTAGCATTTGTATGCTTTCATTTCATCAAGTGTTGTTACGTGTTAGCAACACAAGACGAAGAAGTAGTGGCAAAATTAAAACCAAAATAAAATACAAGCATAAGTTATTTTATCAGTTAAGTTTAAAATTAAAAACATCAGACTATTCTATAATACATAGTTCTTCTACAAAACATTTTGATATCAATGTAAAAAGTAGCGATAAGTATCATTTAGTAAAGGTTAAGTTTAAAGAAAAGATCACTGAAATCCCTTCAAAAATAAATGCTGCAAATAAAGACCAAATTTCCATTTATACAGAGATGTTAACCTATTTAATAGACAAAAAAGTGATAAGACCTAATGGAAATCAAAAATTAATACATTAAACACGCAACTATGAAATGTCAACAAAAATCTGGTGTGTTTTTAAATTTAAGCTGTTCGAACGCTAAAAGATATACTTGTGCCAATTGTAAGAAAGGTATTTGCGAAACACATACACACATGATTTCTAGTATGGAGCAACTTTGTGAAGACTGTTATTGGGAAGCCTATTTATACAGTACTAGAAAAAAAGACAGCCATTTGGACGATCACTATATAGACACCTACACCGATTTTAATACCGTAACTTACACATCATCTACAGCGTCGTCTGATCCATTAGATTCTGATAATCGTGAGTTTGGTGGTGGTGGATTTGGCGGCGGCGGTGCTTCTGGAATGTGGACAGAAGGCGATATGCAAAGCTTAGAAGACACCCCTAATACTACTATAGGTAGCGGCCTAAATAATGACGATACTTTTTTTTACAGTTAATTTAGAGTAATGATTATAAGTTGGTTTACAGAGAATTACCCTCCTAATAAAGGTGGGATGTCTAGAAGTTGTGATCGCATTATTACAAATTTACGAAAGTATCATACTATAAATGTGTACCATTTTACAAATAAAGAAAATGCTTTTAAGACTGAGACTCATATAAATGGTGCATACACCTCTATTCCTATTTTTGAAGATAGTTCGCATACACTTAACATGCTTTGGGCCTTTATTAAAGATAAAACTGTAGTTTTAGAAAGCGACATTTTGGTTAGTTTTGGAAGCAACTTGTGTTTAAAGGGCATGCCACAAATTGCTAAATGGCTACAGAAACCTCTTGTAACTTGCTTTAGGGGTAACGATTTTGATGCTGCTATCTTCTCTAACAAAAAACAAGATCTTATTTATGCGCTTGAAAATTCGTCTGCAATAGCCTGTGTTACAAAAGAAAAAGTTGAACGTATTAAACGTTTAGAACTAAACCCTAATGTATGGTTTACCCCTAATTCTATTCATTTAGAAGCTTGGAAAACACTAGAATCTGATACCTTACTTGCAGCAAAATACAAAGCAACTCTTAATTTAGAGGAAAAGACAACAGTCATTGGTTTAATTGGATTCCTAAAACAGAAAAAAGGCATAGATTTCTTTATATCGAGTTTAAAAAAATCTCAATTTGTAAACAAAGTCCATTTGCGTATTGTTGGGGAAGTAGAACCGCATATGGAAACCCTTTTAATAACTAATGCTATTGACTATTCTATAGCTGTTCCAGAATCGCAAACCATACTTATAGCAAATTATTTAATGTGCGATTTGGTAGCCATTCCTTCAATTTATGATGGTATGCCTAATGTTATCCTTGAAGCTGGAGCCTTAGAAATCCCTATTTTAGCCTCAAATGCAGGCGGCATCCCAGACCTCTTAGATAATGGTAATGCCTTTATTTTTGATGTGTTATCGGAAAGTACGTTACTTTCAGCATTTTCAGATTTTGAAAAGACCAGTACAGTGCATTTAGAATTGAAAACGAAACGTTTAAAAAAGAAATTAGAAGACACATTCACTCCTGATCTGGAAAGTCAAAATTATTTAGATATATTTAAAACTATAATTACTTAACATGAAACATTACATAAAACTATTAAGCATAGGCGTCCTCTTTTTTATAGCATTAGCGTGTAAAGACACAGAAAAAAATAATACCAATGCTAGTACTTCTAATGGTATAAGTCATGACCTCACTTATACCTCTAAAATGACTAAGCCAGATAAAAAGAAATATTATGATGCCAATGGTAACGTTATTTTTGAAGTGAAGTATAAATTAAATGGGTTTAAATTAAGAACAGCAGGGTCGCAATTGCTATGGAAAGTAAAATTAGATACAGATAAAATTAAGATCAGTGCCAATGAAGACAATTTAAATCCTTATGAAATTAAATTGATAAATAGCAATGAAGCTAAATTGGTGAAAGATGATGCAAAATTAGCACGATTGGTTTATGATGCTGTATCTAATACGCAAACCATAACCCCTGTAAATGGAACGGGATCTGAGACTGTAGAAGGGAACTACGCTCCTAGCCTTTTAATTCATGAAATCTCTGAAATTCCTGAGATTCAAAAACACATCCTTAAAGACGAATTGGTTTTAAAAGGGTTTTAATGCACCTTTTTTATGCACATGGTGGCGGTTTAGGCCATTTAACACGTATCCATAAGCTGATACGTACCTTAAAACTGCCAGCTCATGCAGTATGCATCATTACGCCGTCTGCTTTCACCTCTTATTTTACGGATTACAAATTCGTTAAAATATCTTGGAACACACCTGTTGAAAACTGGTCTAAAACCATAGAGGAAACGCTTATTAAACACAACACGAATACCTTTTATATAGACACTTTCCCTTTAGGCATAAAGGGAGAGCTTTTAACTATCTATAAAACATTCCCAAAACTTAAATATGTTTACATTTCTAGAATTCTAAAATGGCGAGACTACTACAATAGTATGCCTTTGGGATGTCCTATTACTTTTTCTAAAACTATTATATTAGAAGAATTGTATCCTGAACACCTGTATTGGATACAAAAAAACACTTTAGACATTGAATTTGTAACACTGCAAAACGACCGCTTCCCTGCAATTCCTTTTCTTAAAAGCCCTTATCTTTTGGTAGTCCATTCTGGAGGAAAGAAGGATGTGTTACAAATTTGTAATGAAGCTCTTAAAGCCTGTCAAAACAGACCAAAAATCGCTATTATCGTTTTTACCCAAGTAGATGTAGACTTAAAAGATCCTAGAATACAAATATTCAAAAACAAATATCCTGTTTCTAGGTATTTTAAGCATGCCGAAAAAATATATACTGCAGCAGGATTTAACAGTATGCAAGAGTTAAATCTTTATAAAGAGAAACATATAGCCATACCATTAGATAAATTATATGATGATCAGTTTTTTAGATATGCTAAAATGACTAAAAACTACTTTATTTAAAACTATAAACGTATTCTATAAAGACCTATAACCAGGTTAAATGACATCTACACATACAAATTATTTAAGCAATTTATTCTTAAGGACGTTTATTTATAATAACGAATTTCATACTTATTAAACCCAACGCACTATTAGATAATTGGTATTATTTAAATATGAATATACATTAATATCAAGTTAATCATAAGGGATATAAACGAAAATGATCTATAGATCTCTTAGAAGTAATTAGAATTGTATCGTAAAGAATCCTTAAAGAAATCGACTAGAATACAACCACTTTAATAGTGTGTTTTTCGGGATTTTAATACCTAAATGCAAGATACCATGAATTTTATACTCTATCTCTTAATAGGACTCCTAACCGCAATAATTGGTGCCTTACCTCTAGGGACCACCAATGTTGCTGTAATAAATACAACCATAAAAGAAAACATCCAAAATGCTCTAAAGATTATTTATACGGCGGCTTTAGCCGAAGTTATCTTGGTTATTATTGCTATTAATTTTAACATGCAAATTGAAAACTTTATAAACATGAACGTATGGTTACAATATGCGATTGTAGTTTTGCTTTTGGGTATTGGAATTGTTCTTGTTATAGGACGAAAAGAATGTGTGAAAGACGAAAATGATGAATGCATTATCATAAAAAAGCGAAGTATTCACATTTCGAAACAGCTCTTAGGTTTTATATTAGGATTGGTTAACCCTACAGTTTTGGTGTATTGGATTTTAGTAATTTCATTTTTAAATACTAAAATGATCCATTTAACAATACATACAGAATACATTTTTGTAAGTCTTTTTAGTATTGGCGTATTTTTAGGAAAAGTACTCACACTTTATGGCTATGGCAAATTTAGTCATGTCTTAAAATTTAAGATGAAAAATAAAACCACTAGTGTAAACAGAATTATAGGTGGCCTCTTAGTCTGTGTTTCGCTCTTTCAATTCACCAAATTGGTGTATTATTAATTAATAATGTACGGGGCAGCTGCCTGCGTTGGGAATAGTACTGCTAACAGGTGGTTTGGGGTAATACTGCATCATACGTTGCACTTTTACAGCACTAGCAGTGCCTGCAATAAGTTCTACTAAATAAATGGCCTGATCAAGCCCTGAAGAAATTCCGCCTCCAGTAACTCTGTTACCACTTTTAACGTAACGGGGATGTCCTTTTACCACAGTAACTTCGGGATACTTCCCAAAACAATTCACAAAATTCCAATGAGTTGTTATCTCATGACCGTTTAGTAAACCTGTATGGGCTAATAGCACAGCACCTTCACAAACAGAACAGACCCATTTTGCATGTAACCCTACGCGTTTTAGATAAGCTATATAGGGCGAATTTGTATTAGAAAGTATCTGAGCTAATGCATCTGGTCGCCCTCCAGGCACCCAGATTAAATCAGGTTGCTGTACCGAAGCCATATCAAAAGTGGCTTCAATTTTCATTATAACACCATTATTCGTTATAAATGTACCTTCACGTGCGCCTACATAAGCAATTTCAACGGCTTTGGGAAAGTCAGCATGTGCCAACCAGCCAAATATTTCTCTAGGTGCTGCAATATCCATTAAATCTACGCCATCGTATACTGGAATGACAATTCTAAATGCTGTACTTTCTGGAGTTGTAGTTTTCATTAAATTTTAGGTGTTATTAAAAATGGGCGTTTAAATAGTGCCCTAAGCTTATGTACATAGCGTTTAGAAAGATTACTCAATGCTATTAAAGTAAGGACAATATAAAGCCACCATGTTTGATTCAGTTTAAAATAATACGTTAGTACTAAAATGACTATTGCTATGCTGTAAATAATAAGGCTTCCCCAGGATTTATTTAAATAATGTTTTCGCAAGCTTATAAAACTTACTATTAGAAACACTGCAAAAACACTGTAAATCCAATTTGAATTGTACGTTAGCATATCTAATCCCACAAAACTAAAGAGCGAGGCATAGGTCGCCCAACAAAATGGACATTTAGGAAAAAGAAAAACAACCACCGCAGTAATTATATTTAGAACACTCATTTTTTTACTGCGCGTTGCAGGATCTTTTTTTAGCGGTTGTGACGTACCGCAAGCGCATGATGTATGTTTTGAGTTTTCCATCTGAAGTGGTTTTTAGTAAATAGGGATTAATGCGTTGCGGTTGGTGTTGGCTTCGGTAAATCTTTGTCCCAAGTCGCTTTCTTCAATAACCAACTAAAATCTCCAGACAATTGGCTGCCAGCGCCTAAAGTTGCTTTCTCTTTTCCTTTCTTTAAGGTATAAGAATTATACATAAACGCACTGGAATGACACCCTATACAACTTTCTGTTCCAAAAATTGTAATATCGGAATTCGAATTTTCCATAAGGCCTGCAATTTGGTTGCCCTTTTGGAAAAAGGTTTCCATAGTGATATTGGTTAAAAATGCTAAATTAGGATCACCTCCAGGCTTATTAACCACACTTCCAGGGATATGATATGCTGTGGGTGTGCTTATACTCGGTGCGGCATCTTGATTTAAAGGATACTGCGTATCGATTAATTGGTAATACTGCCATACACTACCTTCTTGTTTAAAATAGTTTTGCATCATAGTATTGACACGTTTTACGCGCACTGGAATATCCACCATACGCTTGGCTTGGGTTTTCATTAAAGTATCATCTGTATAATACTTTAGAGAATCGCCAGTAACTTTCCAATAGTCGGCATGTTTTGTTTTATGAAATGCATAAGTATTAGCATTATTGCTTACATCTACATTTACAGGACATATCTCACAATCAGGATTAGTAAGCGTAGGATGAATTACTGTGGTTTTTCCATCCTTTTCAATAACATTTTGATCTAAATTATCGATATGCTCAAACGTAGACCAAACCCATTGCTTTCCTGTTGGTGTTTTTTGACTGATATGAAATCCTATTAAACCTAAACGTACTTTTTTAGGTGTTTTCGTCTTTTCATCAATAATGTAACCTTCATCTACAACATAACGGTCTTGGTGCGGTGTATTATCCTTTAAAATCCGCCACGCCAGTTTAATTTCTGTAGCACCAAGCGTTCCTTTTGTATAATCCCCTTTTGGGAAATTTGCTTCGGTATGCGTTTTAGCAAACTCTAATTGCCCATTTATATTATACAGCTTCTGCTCCACTATATAGTCAAACTCTTCCTTATTCATCAATACTTCATACACCACAACTTCTCCATTTTGATCAAACAACTTTCCTGCAAAAGCCTGATCGGTTTCGTCGGCAATATTAGAATGTCCTGTATGTGTTGGTGTTTTGTCGCTTAATATAATTCTGGAATCATGATCATTCAGTACAGCAGCTTTTAATCCCAAACCATTAGCGGTTCTTGGGCTATCCCATGCGGCAGGTGCTTTACCATCGGCACGGTACACTTGAAAAGCCTCCTTCCATGTTAACCAAGTAGGTGTGCCTTTATCTGTGAAATTTTTAAGGGCCACACCACTACTGTCTAATGGCCAGTTAATGGCAATAAGTGCTTGCCAACTGTAAATATTATAAGCGGTATTCAATTGGTAAATAGCTCCAGCGGCTTTCAATGTATTTTGCAAAGCAGGATCTACATCTACAGGTATATTTGGTGAAAACACAGCAGGAGCTTTAAGCGCCACATAATGCTGTTTTTTATCGCAAGACAACGTGAACAGAACGCTACTTAATACAATAATTTTTAATGCGTTTCCAATGCGAAAACAAGGTGTAATTAATCTCATAAAGTATAGTTTAATACGTTAAACCCGCTTTATGTGATAGCACATCTATTACACTTTTAAGCTACTGCAAATACTGGCGCTACACTACTTTTTTCAATTTAACCATAGCGATGTTATGCTAAAATCAAGAAAAAGTCAGTATTTATGGTATCTCAAAGCTTCACGACAATGTTTTATCGCATAATTCGGGTTAAAATTGAATTTTAATGGTTGCTTAATAATAAACGTACATTTATTGTAGGGTGTCCTAGCTTGCTAAGTGGAAAGTCTGTTTCTGGCGTGCTTAGTGGCACTACAGAAATACTCAATGTTCCATGAGCTATGGCCTCTACAGGCAATTTAAAATCAAAATGTACAATAGCATTTTCTACACAGTTTGCGCACTTTTCAACATCATTGGGCTGAAAAAATCCGCGAGTAGCTATCGTTACCCCATCTTTTTGAAGATGTATATCGAAACTCCCCGGTATTTTTAACCTATTGACTCCTTTTACACGCACATTTACCATTTCTGTATGTACAGTAAACTTTTCTTTAGCAGAAGATGTGCCTTTAGTTTTAAGCCTCATAGTTTTAACGGATTGAGAAGTACTTGTGTAAGCCACATCTAAGTTATTTTCAGAATCTACAGAAAAAGGTGAGTTCTTATCAAAAGGCGGCAATTCTTCATAAGCTGGAACTGTAAAAATGTTACGACTGGCCTGTGTTTGTATGGTTGTTAAAATGGAAGTAGATGTTGTTGCTTTCATCGTCTTTTGCCACTCCCAATACAAGCGGTCTAGGTTACAATGATAGAACCAAAAAATAGGATCGAAAGCTGAAATATCTTGATTTGCCATTGTAGGACCAATAGATAAGTGTCCTGTATCATGTCCATGAAACGTAGTATCATTAGTTGTGCCGCCCAATAAACCGTGGTAATCTTCCCAATCGGTTTCTTTAGAAGCTCTATCAAAACAACCAATAGTATCATAGCCTTCCATTTTTGAAGCTATGGTTTTCGCTGAATACCGTTCGGTAGTCATTCCCTTCTTATACGTTGTACCATTATACGTGGTGTCTACTGGAAGCGTATATGCATTAAGAGGAGCCGTATCAAAAACGGCGGGTAATTCTTCTTGGCTAAAATCCCAATACGGTAATACCACATCACCACAACCTTCTATAGTACGCAATGCATTTTCAAAACGCCACATGTATATACGATGCCAAGGATTATAACCAGGGGTATGATGCATACAATTAGGTTTAGGAAAACCATGCCACCCTGCTAGTGCATAAAAGCTATCGGGATCGTCTATGGGTTTAGCCATAATACCCGCAAATGCCTTTTGAAGTGTTTTGACCTCTTTTGGACTAAGTGTTGTGACTTCTTTTCGTATACGTGTTGCTGTAGGTGCCGTTTCTGCAAATGTTTTTAAACGTTTAGACGTTGTTGCTCTAGGGCCTTTAGTATACCCTGTGTTCATCCAATTGTAAAACGTAGTTACTTTTTCTGCAGACCATGCAGGCCCTCCTTTTGGCATCATTCCACCAGAAACTTGTCCATATATACTTCCTGAGCCATTTTTTACAGTAGTGTAATCACTGAGGTCATAGCCATGATTTTTCATGCATGCGATGTCGCCCGCTGTAAATAAATATCTTATATCATCATACCAAGTTGGTACCGCTACTGCTTGTTGTGTTCCCATTTTTTTGCTTTTATAATCGCCTACTTTATCTGTTTCGGCATTTTTGGTTAGTTTTGTGTGCGTTTTGATAAGCTATCACACGATATCTATAATGTTATAGATACCACATTCTAGCATTTTAATGACTATTAGAATACCTCCAACAGGTATTAGTATACGAAGTAGACTGTTACATCATATCTGCTTTGTTAAAAATACATGTTCTTCTTTCTCCATTAAGAAAAAAGAGACAGCAATTCAGATTTTAAGGGTATGAAAGCGTTATTTTAAGGTATAAAAGCTTAAAAACAGAACAGTTTATGAGACAAACAGCATATAGCAGTCTCTTGAATATTATAAAACATCCTAAAATCTGCTTTTTTAGCCTCGTTTAGATTTCAAAAAGCAATTCTTTATGTATTTTTAACAAGAGTAGTTCTACAAATAACAAATTAGCCAAAAGTTAATATTGTAAACGACTTATTTTTAATACGTTGTATAAATTGGTCGAAATTAACTATATTTGATAAGATCCTATTTTCAATTTAAGGTCTTCTTTATGAACTCATCTTGACGTTTTGTTTTTAACCGAAAATGAGTTGAAATTTAAC
>CAZLTR010000118.1:0-10883 GCA_964562415.1 uncultured Hyunsoonleella sp.
ATGTGTAATTGATGTTTTAAACTGCTGCATTGCCAAAAGCAAGGCGATACTTAATGCCAAAGAAAACACACTTAAAACTGTGTAGAGTGGTTTCGTTTTTAAATTTTGCCAACACATTTTCCAAACCATCATAATGTAATTGTGTTTGAAAAACTTGAAATAAGTCTAGAATCGTGTGTGATAACAATTAAATTCGCACGGTTTTGTTGGGCTTGTGTTTTAAGTAATTTAATAACGCTATTACAATTGTCGTCATCTAAGCTAGAAGTCGGTTCATCTGCTAAAATAACCTGAGGTTGATGTACCACAGCCATTGCAATACTTAACCTTTGCAACTGCCCCTCACTAAGTTCGCTTAACTTTTTATGTCTGTGCCCCATCAAGTCCAATTCATACAATAAGGCTTCAATTTTAGACGTAACGATAGGTTTTTTACTAAAATAAAGGCGCGCTTCTAAATTCTTTAACACACTTAAAGAGGGAATGGCATATTTTTTTTGAAACACCAAACCTATATTTTGACCTCTAAATTGATCTAGTTTTTTATGTGATAGTGTATTTATAGTGACCCCTCCAATAGCAATTGTTCCCTTTTCTGGTGTTAGCAATCCTGCTAAAAGGTGCAAAAAGGTGGTTTTACCAATTCCCGATTTTCCCAAAATTAGTAAATGTGCCTTGGGGTTTAAAGTAAGGTTTGGAAAACTAAAAGCTTGTCCATGTTTGTACTTAAAAGAAAGATCTATTGTTTCAACCATTTTAATATAAGCCTTCTTATGCTTTTAGGCCTGTACGGGCCAATTATCGTTTTGAGGAAATTTGTTTTTATCCCATTCTTGAAGTTCTTTATCTGTAAGTAAACAGGCTTTTAATTGGGTATTCATTTTTTCTTTTTCGATTTGCTGCCCAATAAATACCAGCTCAATTTTCCTATCACCAAATTTTGCATCCCAATCCAATTCTATTTCTTTTTGGTTTTCAGCAAAGGCGGCATAATTAATCCGTTCTGAAAACGGCATAGAAGCCCACCAGACTCCCGCGTTATCTGCCTTACACGACCCGCCAGCAGAACTCCAAAGTAAGGCTTGATTTGTTCTAGAAGCCAACCAAAACAACCCCTTACTTCTAATTATATTTTGAGGAAAATCTTGATTGAGGTAATTTAAAAAACGTTCTGGGTGAAATGGTATTTTACTTCTAAAAACAAAGGAACCAATACCGTATTCTTCGGTTTCTGGTACATGTTCGTTCTCTAATTCCTTTAGCCAACCTGCCGATGCTTCTGCCTTCTCATAATCGAACAAACCTGTATTGATAACCATATTTAAGGTAACTTTAGAGTGTGATGTTAATACGAGTTGTGCTTCTGGATTTAAAGACTTGATAATAGCCCTTAACACTTCTAAATCTTCTTCTTTTATAAGATCTACTTTATTGATAAGGATAACATTAGCAAATTCAATTTGATCGGTAAGAAGATTAACAATGGTTCGGTCGTCACCATCTATGTTGGTAAGTGCCCTTGTGGCCAGATAATCTGAGCTGGAGAAATCCTTCAAAAAATTAAACGCATCTACTACCGTTACCATGGTATCGATATAGCTAAAGCGACTTAAATCTATGCTACCGTCTTCACTTTCAAAAGTAAAGGTCTGGGCCACAGGAATAGGTTCGCTTATTCCTGTACTTTCAATTAACAAATAATCAAATTTATTTTGCGAAGCTAATTTTTCAACCTCTACCATAAGGTCCTCTCGCAATGTGCAACAAATACAACCGTTGCTCATTTCTACCAATTTTTCTTCTGTTCTGGACAGCGTATTTTCATTCTCAATGAACTGCGCATCAATATTGACTTCACTCATATCATTAACAATAACAGCCACTTTTAACCCTTCTTTGTTGTGTAAAATATGGTTGAGTAATGTTGTTTTTCCTGCGCCAAGAAAACCACTCAAAACGGTGACAGGTAGTTTTTTCATGTAATAGTACTATTTACGAGTTATAATATGTTATGAATTGACAAATACATCTCAGTTTTGTTTAAATCCTTATTTTTCAATAAAATGATCTATAATAAATACTGATATTATGTAATAGCATTCAAATATAATGCAACTTAGTTGCATTATAAACTTAAATTTTATTTTTATAGTATCTAAGGCCTCTCTTTTTAATGTGAATACAATGGTGAAATGCCTCGTTTAATTGCTAGAACTAGTAGATATTCGTGTTTTGAATATACCTTGTTTTTAATACAAACTGGGCTAATAATACTAGCATTGGAACTGGAGAATATACAGATAGCTATCTATATATCATAAATGATGAAACTGCTTTTGATAATAATTTTCCAAGAATTAAAACAGCAACAAATACAACAATTGGAACAGTAATTTCTAGTGTAAGTGGTGGTGATAAAATAAGATTTGTTGACACCTCTAATGAAGATGAAGTTATTGATATTTTTGGAATAGATGGACAGGATGGAGAAAACACGTCTTGGAATTTTTCAAATTCGTATGTTAAAAGGAATGATAATGAAAGCCCAAGTGCAACATTTACAGAATCTTACTAGACTATACAACCAAAAAACACAATAATTTTTGAGGGCGTTTGTTGTGAAGAGCCTGCATTAAACACTATTATTGGGTTACAGTCGTTTACTTTATCTAATAAAGAATTTACTTTAAACGAAAATAAAAATAAAATTTATCCTAATACTTCAACGCATTTTATAAAAGTTGATGGTATAACAAATGTCGAAAAATATGATATTTACAATATTCTAGGGGTAAAAGTTCTTAATGGAAGTTTAGAAAAAAATAAAGAAATTCAAATTGGGAGTTTACAAAACGGGATATATATCTTAAAAACGGAAAAAGGGAAAATATCACGGTTCGTTAAAGAGTAGTAGTTGTTAATCACTAAAAATAAGCGTTTAAATAGTAATTAATTGCTCCTTAAAAAGTTGATGCCACCTCCTACTTGTTTTTTTAAGACGTTTTTTACACCTCTATGATTTGATTTTTGAATGCTATTATTTCCCCCCTTCTATGGTATTGCGTTTTTTAACCCTGTTCTTTGTGAGCCACAGACTTTGTGTGTTCTGTTGGTAAATATTGGTCTAAAAAATCATAGACAAGATTAAAATGTTCTAAAGGTGCTACATGTCCACCGTCTAGTTTTACATGTTGGTTGTAATACTTAAAATTTTCTTTTTTTAGTCTTTGAATGATTTGATCAGACATTTCTGAGGCTGGCCATTGGTCGTCATTTTTACCAGATAAAATTAATACTGGTCCATTGATATTTTCCACTTCTATTTCTGCTTTCTTCGAGGCTTCTTTATCTTCAAGCATCATTTTATGAGCAGTAAACACATCTCCTTTTAATGCAGGTCCAATTATTTTAAATGGTGCAGGCACATAAGGCACTTCTTTATCTTTATAAGTCCAAGAAGAAGTGTTTGCAGACCATGTTATTGCAGGGAAGCTTACGTTTGATGTTGACATTGCAACAACTGCATTAAAATGCTTAAATCTACTAGCTAAATTCAAGACTAATTCACCACCACGTGATCCTCCAATAAGTGCAATTTTAGACGCATCAATTTTTGGATTTTTAGCACTATTCATTATTGTATCTGAAATCGCATCTAGTGAAATTCTGTCGAGGTTTCTTGGGGTTCCTTCTGCATTGAAATACCCAATTGCCAAAATCGCATAGCCTTTTTGGTTAAGACTATCTCGTTTACTTTTCATAGAGTTTCTGCACCAATCTATTCCACCTTCTGCACCACCAAAAACTACAATTAAGGGTTGTTTGTTAGACACGCCTAAATACAATAAAGTCTCAACAACTCCGTGTTGTTTTGATAGACTTGGCACATAAGTAAAAATGTAAACTAGCCCTAAAATTAAAGCTAGAACCAAGGGTAATGCGATGTTTTTGATTGTTTTCTTCATTTTGAGTTCTAATTTAGTATCAAAGTTAATCTTTACAGTAATTAGAACTTTTGACCTAAATCAAATAATCACTTTTCAGCCCTTATCCTACTTAATGTTTCTTGGGTTATTCCTAAATACGAAGCGACCATTCCTAAAGGAATGCGGTGATAAATTTTAGAATATGTTTTTTTAAAATGCTTGTATTTTTCTTTAGCAGATGTAAACCTCATAGAGGTGATACGTTCCATAAAATGGCCAAAAATAGTTCCCATTGATAACCGAGCGTAACGTTCCATTTCTGGAAAATTATCAAAAAGATATACAAGGTCATTTACGTTTATAAGATATGCTTCGGTAGTTTCAATGGCATCGATATAGTAAATATCTTTTTTCCTTTGCATAAAGCTTCTTGGTGAGTTAACCCATTCATCTTTTCCCGAAAAATATTCGCTAATTTCTTTTCCGTCTTTAATAAAATAAGTGCGCAGAATACCTTTGTTAATGAAATAGCTACTTTTAGAAATAGTGTTTGCGTCTAAAACGAGTTCTCCTTTTTGAAACACTATTGGCTTTATTCTTTTTGAGAGTTCAGATTTTAAATTTTCCGAAAGTGTAATAAACGCTTCGAAATGAGCGTATATATGTTCTATTGTTTTGATGTTGTTTAATTTATGTTAGGGCGTTTGTTGCACTTGTGCTAAAATAAGGACGCCCATCTTTATTTAAGCCTTTAAACTACTATTTTTTAGAGGCGTTCGTGATAGTTGTTACTTCTTTTAATACTAAGCTCAATCCAACAGTGTCATCGGGTTTTACTAAAAATAATTTATTAAAATTCGTATCTGTTCTTAAAGAAATAAACTTACCTTTTTTATCATATACTCGAACTCTCCCTGTTTTTGAGTTAACTTTAAGTTTGTTTTCGTTTAATTCGATTTTAGGTGATTCGATTATTATCAATTTTGATGTATCTTGAACAGTTACTTTAGCATCGGTTAGTATTCTTTTATTTTTGATTATAGTATCAAATTTAGATTCTATTGCAAGTATTTTATCACCTAGCGGATTAAGTATGCTTTTACTTTTAATTGAAGTTTTGGAGAAAGGGCTATATAACTTAATTGTATAGTCAATTAATGTAGAATCTCCATGTTCGCCATGACCAGGAATTACAATTTTTGCCGAACCATAATGTTTTTTTATTCTTTCTGCTGTTTGAGACCATTCTTGGAGATTTGCGTCTCCTATATTACCAATCCAGCCGTTAAGATTTCTAATTTCATTTCCTCCAAAGAGGATCTTTTCAGATGGAACCCATGCAACAATTCCATCCGATGTGTGTGCTTCGCCTAGATAATGACAAATTATTTTTTCATTTCCTACGCTAATTTCTTTTTTAGTATTAAACACAAAATCTGTTAGGGGCAATCCCTTTTGTTGAGCAATCGTTTTTGTACGTTTATTGGCATACGTTTTTATCTTGTTTTCTTTTACAACATCTAAACCTTCCATTGCATCTGGATGCCATCTATCGATGATGTAACCGACTATTTCGGCTTTATTTTTAACCCAATTTATCAGGTGTTGAGTTTCAATATCTGAGTTGGGTGTTGAGACAATTATAGCTTCATTATTATTAAAATAAACAAGACCATTATTATTTTTTTGTGTATGAATATATGTGTGTTCAGAGAGTTTTGTGAGTGTTAGATGTTCTGAAATTTTAATTTTTTTGCTATTTGAATTGTCTAAAGACCTTTGTTTTTTAATACTATTGTTTAGAAGCTGTTGATTTATAACTTCAAGCAGACCATTTTTATAACGATCACCCCTTAATTGCCAAAACATGATACCTCCCAATTTATTATCGATAGCATACTGGGTTTTTAAAGATACAGCCTTTTTATCATCAAAGGAGACAAACGTTTTAGTTTCCTTGTTGTACAAATGGGTTGTTTTTAAAGTATCATTCCAAAAAGGTCTGTAACCTTCTTTTTTAGCATATTTCTTGTGTAAGGCTTTATAACTAATATATTCTTTAAAGTTCCCCTTTTGTCCTACCCCATTATTATTATTTTCAATATTTACAGCAACAACACCATAAAAGGCAGCTCCAATTATAATTTTTTCTGAAGGGACTCCTAAATTTAGTAATTCTTTTATTCCCCTATCTGCACTTTCTTTTTGAGAAGGTGAAGAATATAGCGCAGCATGATGAGCTGTAGTATTAGGCACATTGCTAGGTAAGCCGTAAGTCATTAAGTTTACATAATCTACCCAGGGCATCACTGCTTTCCAATCTATTGATTTTTGGATAAATGTTTCGAAAGAATTTGCATCAAAACTTAATTCACAACTGGGAGGTAAAGCCATACGCAACTCTTTCATAAGTTTTGTAAAGTTGTCTTTATCTTGTGCTTGTGCTTTATGATTTTTATACCCCCCAATTACAGGGCTTTCCCAGTCTATATCGATACCATCCAATTTATATTTATTTATAAACTTTTGGACCGAGATGACAAACGCTTTTCGGTCGGTGTTAGACGCAAAAACATCAGAGCAAGTTTTACACCCTCCCCATCCACCAAAGGATACTATAACTTTTAATTTGGGGTATTTAGCTTTTAAAGCGACAAAATGCTTTAATTTTTTTTCATCTGTGGCATTTTTAAAGCTTATGTTATTACCATCTAATTTTGTAAAAGTAAAAATTAAATGAGTTAATTTATCGATTGCATACTTTTCAATATCGCTCCCGTCTCCCATATAGAACGCTAGTACCTTGAAATTATCTTGTTTTACTTTATTCTGGCTATAAGATGATATTGAAATAGAAATTAAAAGAAGTACAGAGAAAAGAGTTTTGTTCATTTTTGTTTTGTTTTCAACGGTATATTTTTAATAATTGCATAATGACAGTTTGTCTCAAAACCGAGCATATGTATTCTACATATAGGCTATTTTTAATGGATGCACCAGAGCCTAACCTAAAAGTATAAATTTTTCATCAATGGTTTTAACTTTAGTTAAACAGCTTATTTTAAGTATTATTGTAAACTTATAAAAAATCAAAAAAGGGGCTTAAACTTCTTATTTACAGTTGCGCTTTAAAGGTCTAGGAACCTGTGCAACGTTACTGGTGTTGGCATTAGTTCTATCGCTTCTGTTATACACATTTGGGTTGTGTTTTTCCATATAAAACTCAGGGTTAGGCACTTCTGTAAATCCAAATTTTTTATAAAGCCACTCTGCTGTATCCGTTAATAAAATCCAACGTCTTAATCCCTGAAGATTGGGGTGCTCCATTATTTCATTTATCAGCCATTTACCTCTCCTCTATACGCCTTTAGAATATAAACATCTCCTAAATATGCTATTGTTGAAAAGTCTGAAATTATTCTAGCAAAGCCAATTTGCTTGTTCTCGTAATAAAGCCCAAAATTCAAAGAGTTTTCTATTGATGTTTTTAAGGTATTGATTGGAATTCCATTAGCCCAATCAGTTTCGTTTGCAAGAAATTTGTGAATACTTAAAAGATCTAACTTATCCTTGTCTGTTGAAATGGTATACCCGTTTTTATATACTTCTCTAATTTTCATTTCAATCTTATTAATTAAATGTTATTTTATCCCATTCTAGATAGTTTTTGGTGTTTTTCATTCCTCTAGAATGCTGACTATGCTCATTGGTTATAACTCTTGTTAAATAGCACCCGTAAGTGCTATAAATTGTATTTAACCATTCATTTTGTTTGTCAAAATAAGTTCTTTCTATTTCTTTTTTTGCATATTGATTGGTACTGAAACTAACAAAGTTACTCAGCCAATTTTCAAATGCTTCTCGTTTTCTTTTGGTGTTCCAATTGGCTTGCTCTCTATCTTTTTCAGTTGAGTTTATTGAAATTGAGGTATAGGGAGTACTAACATAATTGAAAAAATTTGTCATTGATCCGCGTAGATTTTCAGAATCGCTATATAGTTCTTCTATCATTTTGGAACTTATCTCTTTTTCAAAATTAATTAAATCTATTACTTTTTTATTGTTATAAGGTGATATTTTATAGGGAATACTACTAATTACTTTAAAATACTTAATTCCTTTAGGTTTAAACGTAATACCTCTGCCAAAGCGTTTTATAAGTTTATTGTTCTTCTCTACATGGGCTTGGTATTCAATAAAACTAAAGGCTAAAGTTCGTTGCTTTAACAGTTCAATATCCGCATATATTCCTTTGTAATAAGGGTCTTTAACGTCTTGTAAACTGTAATCTTGAATTAAGACATCCCATAATTCATCATAACCATTACAAGCTAATAAGCATAAAATCTTCACCTTTTTAGATTTATCCAGTGTAGTAATCGCTTTTAAAATATCCTTTTTAAAACTTGCTTTCTTATCATCGGTTTGGGATAGGTTACAGGCTATTAAAAGCGAATTGTGGTCTTGTAACAATTGGCTTATGTTATTCGATTCGTCTGTACTTGCAGTAAAGTAATAAGCTATTGGATATTTATTTTTCCATTTGCTTTTAGAGGTATTAGAAATTTGAGAATTAAGGTGAAATTTTTCAGTATTAAGCGTTACAGTAGGCCAATAATTCATATTTCTATTGTATTTGTTTTCTCTAATTTTTTCTAACATTTGCAACAAACGATGCCAATCTTTTACTCCTAATTTGTTTTTTTCTAGTATTGGCGATACTTTCTCTATTAAATACCTACTTTGTTCTCCATAATTTTTAATCTTACTTTGATTAAAAAAATAAAAATTTTGTTGTTCTAAAAGTATTCTAAACGTATTTACTAGTATTAATTTATCTATTAAATCTGTTGGAAAATTACGCTGTCTCATTTCTTCTACATCAGACGTTGTAAGGTGTATAAAATTATTGTGAGAAAGTATGTTGTTAAAGATTCTATAGGTCGAATCGTTATCTAATAAATAAAACATAAAATTATCGTCGTAGTTATATAGGCTCAATATTTTTGCTTTGTTTTCCCTTAAATGTTTATCTATAGCAGAATTTTGATACGCTATAAAAGCAGTCTTAATAGCGGTCTTAAATTGCTTAGTGTATGCGACAATATCTTTCGATTTATTAGCTTTAATTTTACAGACATAAAATAAATTTGATGCAGGAGTAATACCATTATTGGCCGTCTTTTTATATAGTCTTATGGCGTTACGAGTCTCTATAGGATGTTTGGTTTCTGGGTCTATTCCATTAAGTTTTATATAGCTATATGGTATTTTAATAACATAACTCAATTTTGCCGTTGCTGCTTTATTTGCTTCTATTTTTATATGATTGTTTTGGAAACTTATATCTATAGCGTCTCTTTTCAATTTGAAGCGCAATGTCTTATCAGGATAATATTTATCTGAGCATGCTAAGCGCTCTTCTACAGGGGTAGAGAGTTTTGAACATGTTGAAACAGAAGATAAAGTAATCGTTAGGTCTAGGTTGTTTATATAATTTTCCCTTTTAGAGTTTTCAAATCCGCCTGATATTTCCTTTTTTATAAATGCTCCATGAGTAGTCCAAATGCGCTCTTGAATTAATGTGTATTCTTCCCATAGCATGTGGTTAAACTTATAGTGGTCTTCTTCTAAGGCTTGACTAAAACCGAAATGAACAGCGCAAAAGAGTAATAGCAGTGTGTAAAATCTTAATCTCATAATATTATGTTTTGATTAAAGTTTGTTTACTATGTTGGTATTTTAAAATGCTTTAAATACAATGTTAGCTTTGCTTGTGTATTTATTCGTTTATGAAAAGTTGCGTATTTGTGTACGAGGATTTTCTTTTGGAAAATCAACAGAACAGAACGTTTATAAACGACAGAGCGTCCTATTTGTTATGTAATAGTGACACTAACGTTTCTACTTTTTTTCTTCACGCAAAATCTTCTCCGTTTTACGACCTTTTGCCAGTTCATCAATCAGCTTTTCCATTTGTCTACAGTGCTTATATACTTCAAATTTATCCTCTATTTCCTCAATTCGATACCCACAAACAACACCTTTAATCTTATCTGCATTTTTATGAATTTTAGCGTTATAAAAAAATGTTCTATAAGTCGCTTTTTCATTAATAAGTGCGTCTAAAGTCTTTTGATCATATCCAGTAAACCATTTAATAACTTGGTCGAGCTCTTCCTTTGTTCTGCCATTTTTCTCCAACCTATTTAAATAAAGCGGATAAATGGTTCCAAATATCATATTGGCAACTTTTTCATTCTTTTCGGCTGTAACTTTCATAATACTAGTCTATTGTGTTAACAGCAAGTATATGGAGCGTATTAATGCACTATATATGGCTTAAGTTTTTCTTTTTTAGCAATGACAAAACACAAAATAAACGACGTCAATATCAAGAAATGAAATATCAGAACCATTCCAAGTATAATAAACATGAGAATTAAAGCTATTTTCTTAGTCATATTTATAAGGTAATAGGCTGTTGCTTTTCAAAATAAAGTACAACGACTATATATGTGTTTCACAAATCTAAGAGATTTTTTATGGACTGAAAACTATTAATAGTCACATGAGTATAATTTCTTAATTTTAGATTTATTAGGAGATGTATCATTTTCAGGTTCTGTTTGTATAGTAGAGGCTGTAGCAAAGGCTTCTGCGATAAACTGAAAGTTAAGAGCAATCTGTCGATACTAATTTTTGTATGGGTTTTTTCAGATAGATAGTCCGTTATTTGGGTTGTAATTTTGTGCTGTACCCACGGCATTCGAATAAGCAATACAAGCACAACAAATACCAATACCAAACCAAGGAAAGTCTTTTTTAATAGAGACAGCAGGTTCCAGTTTTTATTTTTGTCTGAGTTATTTTTCGATGCGTTATTCAAACTTTAAAGTCTAGGTGTTTAAGCGTTTTAAATCAAATGCAAAAATATAACATAGCGATAAGTAGAAG